>JAGWJU010000279.1 GCA_028865585.1 Elusimicrobiota bacterium
CTTATTTATACTACAATTTATATATGGCTGTATAGCCACTTGGCCGTGCGGCGGATGGCCTCGGACAAATTCACGGTCTGCCGCAGGCCCAACTCCTCGCGGGCTCTTTGCGTCGAGGGGACATACTGCTCGGCCGGCGCGCCCGCGCGCGGCTATTGCCGGATATGAACCGCGAGATCGGTGTTGACGATGGATTGGACGGTCCGCGCCAGCTCGGCGATGGAGACGCGCTCCTCCGAGCCGACGTTGTAGGGCCGCAGGCTTTGGCCGCGCAGCAAAATCGTCCACAGCCAAACGGCCAGGTCCGCGGCGTAGAGATAAGAGCGGTACGGCGTCCCGTCGCCGGCGACGGCGATGGGACGGCCCAAAACGGCGTCTTGGATGAAATTGCCGGCGGCGAAGCTGCCGTCAAAAGGCATGTACGGCCCGACAAAGGCGAAGCAGCGCGCGATTTTGACTTCGAGCCCCCGCGCCGCGGCGGCGCCCAGGCGCTCGGCCAGGCGCTTGTCTTGCGCGTAGGCCGCTTTGGACGCGTCTTGGTCGGCGCTGCCCGGATAATCCTCCGGGATATGCGCCATGTCCGCGGGCTGGCGCCCGTAAACGGCCCCGGAGCTGGTCAAAAGAAGGCTCTTCGCGCCGCAGGACGCGGCGAAGTCGAAGACGCGCGGGGCGTTTGACTCGGTCGCGGCGTGGATGATATGGGTGAAGCGTCCTTTCGGAAAATTGAAGGAGCTGACGTCGCCCGCGAGAAAAGAAAGTTCGGGGTGGCCGGACAAATGCGGCCGCTTTTTTCGGAATTCGGCTTCGTCGCGGGGCAGGACGAAGGCTTGGGCGCCCAGGCCCAGCGCTCGACGGGCCGTTAGGAAACTCTCCAGAATCCAGCAGCCGAAAAAGCCCGTGCCGCCGGTGATGAAGAGCCTGGCGCCGCGCAGGGCGGGCCAAAGGTTTTGGGTTTGCGCCAGGATGGCGTCGAGGTCAGGGTCCGCCGCGCGCGTCGTCATCTGGAATCCCGCGCGATTTTCTTGATGCGGCGCAGGAGCTGGCCGTCCGCCAGTCCGTGTTCGGAAAGCGCGAATTGGTACGACCCGCACAATTCGGAGAATTTGTCCTGGAGAGCCAGGCTTTTGAATTGGGGGAGCCTGCGAGCGGCGGAATCGAGGGCCAGAGTCTCAAGGATGGCGGAAGCCAGCCCGCCGTGCCGGCTGTGCTCCTCGACGATGACGGCCGTTTTAAACGGCGCGAGCAGCCGCGCGATATTCCGCGGCAAGGGCTTGATGCGGGGAACCGACACGCAGGCGATGGAAAGCTCTTCGGCCGCGGCCGCGCAGGGGCCGACCATCGATCCGGTCGCCACGAGGCAGATTCCTTTGCCGCGGCCGCCGCGGCGGACAAAGTGCGCATCGGTGCTGGAAACAGATTTTTGATGGACGCTCGGCCGATCGCTTTTACCGATGCGCAGGTAGCTGGGGCCGGCGCGACCGAGAGCCTCTGCGTAGCAGGCCCGCAGTTCCTCGCCGTCGCACGGCGAATAAATGCGCATGCCGGGCAGGGGCCTCAGGCAGGCGATGTCCTCGCCGCATTGGTGCGAAGCGCCCAGGGTCGAGTAAACAAGCCCGGCGCCGTCGCCCAGGAACAGAACGGGCAAATTGGAAAAGCACACGTCTATTTTGATTTGCTCAAGGACTCTGATGGGGACGAAGGAAGCCAGGCCGTAGACGGCGGGCCGAAATCCGACGCGCGCCAAACCCGCCGCCACGCCGACCATCGCCTGCTCGGCCACGCCGACGTTGAGGAATTGGCCCGGCCTCGCGCGGCGTATTTCATCGAAGAGCGCGTAGCCGTGGTCGCCGGAAAGCATGAGAAATCGCGGATCTTCGGCCGCGGACTTGGTGATCAGGCTGGAAAGAATGTCGCGCATCAGGCGTCAAGCTCTTTTAGGGCGCGCTCCATGAAGTCTTCCGACAGCCTGGTGTAATGCCAGGCGTTGTCGTTCTCCATGAAGGACACGCCCTTGCCTTTGATTGTGCGGGCGATGAGCGCTCCGGGACGGGCTCGGGCGGCCAAAGCGGCGAGAGCGCCTTTGAGCGCGGCCGGGTTGTGGCCGTCGCATTCCAGGGCCTCGAAGCCGAAGCTTTTTAATTTATCGGCCAGAGGCTCCATGTTTAAAATCATTTCCGTTTTGCCCATGGCCTGGAGTCCGTTCGCGTCGACGATGACGGTTAGATTCTCGAGCTTGTGGTGGCCGGCCAGGGCGATGGCTTCCCACATGGAGCCTTCGTTGAGCTCGCCGTCGCCCGCGATGCAGTAGACCCGCCTGGGGCTCTTCTTCAGCTTCAAGCCGAGAGCCATGCCCGCCGCCACGGGAAGTCCGTGCCCGAGGCTTCCCGACGTCGCTTCGAGCCCCGGAATGTTCGCCTCGGAAAGTCCGCGCAGCAAGGACGCGTCGGAAAAATATTGGTCAAGGATTTTCTCGCTCAACCACCCGATTTCGCGCAGACACGCGTAAAGCGCCATGACGCCG
>JAGWJU010000280.1 GCA_028865585.1 Elusimicrobiota bacterium
GACTCCGCAGGCCCTAGAAGAATCGACCATGTCTCCGCTCCAATTCCAGGAGAAAATATTGCGTCTAAAGCCCGGCGCCGCTCTTAAACGCTCGCGAGTGGAAGCGCGCCTCGCAGAAATGGGATACCGGCGCGTCGATTTCATCGAAGGCCCGGGAGAATACGCCGTGCGCGGCGCAGTCCTCGATCTCTACACCGTAGAGCCGGAAACGCCCGCCCGCGTCCTCTTTGACGAGGATTCCGTCGCCTCGCTGCGCCGCGTCGACACGGCCTCGCAATCAGCGCAAGAAATGCTTGACGACGTCCTGGCAGTGCCGCTGCATATGGAGGCGGCCTCGGCGCGCGTTAAGGATTGGATCGCGCCGGATTCCCTTCTGATCACGCAAGAACATCTGGCTGTCGTTGCGCCCGCCGGATCATCCGTTCTTCGAGCGGGACGGCTTCTAGACACTTCGAACGACGACATTGATTTCGGCGCCCGGCCCTTGCCACCGCTGCCCGATTCGGCGGCCTGGACGACGGAAATCGGCCGCCTAGTCCAAAGCGGACTCCGGCTATTCCTTTTTTCCCTCAATCGCGGGGAGGACAACCGCCTGCAAGAGATCCTGGAGGGCCGCGCGCCCGAAGGCGCGTGCCAGTTTCTCATCGGACCCCTGCGCCGAGGATTTCTGCACCCTGCGCTGGGCTGGTGCGCGGTGTCCACCTCCGAAATTTTCTCCCGGCTTTACCGGCCGAGCCGCTCTTGGGGCATGTCGGAAGGGAAAAGCGGCAAGCTTGCGTTTAGGGAACTTCGCGTAAGCGACTACGTCGTCCATCAGGACTATGGCTTGGCCCGCTACCGCGGCTTCGAGCCGCTCGAATTCGCGGGTGGAAAGACCGACTGCATGGTCCTCGAGTTTAAAGGCTCGGACAAGCTCTACATCCCGATGGGCGAGTTCAAGCGCATCCAAAAATACGCGGGCGGAGAGGGCAAGAGGCCGCGCCTATCCTCGCTGGATTCCCGCCGCTGGGAGGAAGTCAAGCACCGCGTCGCGGAGGGCGTGAGGGAACTCGCCCAGGAAATCCTAAAGCTTGAGGCGGCCCGCAAAGCCGCCGGAGGAGCGGCGTTCCCCCCCATGAGCGAAATGGAGCGCGAATTCGCCGACGCCTTCCCATACGAGGAAACTCCCGATCAGGCGCGCGCCATCGCGGAAGTGACCGCGGACATGGAAAGCCGAAGCCCCATGGATCGCATCGTCGTGGGCGACGTCGGCTTCGGAAAAACGGAGGTCGCCATGCGGGCGGCCTTCAAGTGCGTCGCCGCGCATAAACAAACGGCCGTGCTCGCGCCCACGACCATTCTGGCCGAGCAGCACTACCAAACCTTCTGCGCCAGGTTCGCCGCCTATCCCGCCAAAATCGCCGTCCTGACCAGGTTTCAAAGCCGGAAAGAGCAGGAGGCCGTCGTCCAGGGCTTGGCCGACGGCGCCGTCGACATCGTCATCGGCACAAGCCGCCTGCTGCAGCGCGACGTGCGCTTCAAGGACCTCGGGCTCATCGTCATCGACGAGGAGCACCGCTTCGGAGTCAAGGACAAGGACAAAATCCGGTCTTTCCGCAAGAACGCGGACTGCCTCTCCCTCTCCGCCACGCCGATTCCCCGCACTCTCAACCAAGCCGTGTCCGGCCTGCGGGACATTTCGCTCATCGAAAGCGCGCCGGAGGGCCGCCAACCCATTCTCACCCGCGTGGGACCCTGGAGCGAGGCGATCATCGTCGAAGCCGTTTCCGAGGAGCTCGGGCGCGGCGGACAGGTGTATTACGTCCACAACCGCGTGAGAAGCATTCAGGACGCGGCGGACAGGATTTCACGCTTGCTTCCCCATGCCAAAGTCGCCGTCGTCCACGGCCAGATGAGCGGCGCGGACATCGAGAAAACGATGTGGGAGTTTTTCCATAAGAAATCCGACGTGCTGGTGGCCTCCGCGATCATCGAGTCGGGGCTGGACATCCCCAGCGCCAATACCCTCCTGGTCGAGAACGCCCAGGAATTCGGCTTGGCTCAGCTCTATCAACTGCGCGGCCGGGTCGGACGGGAAAGCCGCAAGGCCTGCTGCTATCTATTTTACCCCGAAGGCTGCGAGAATTTCTCCGAGCTCTCAGAAGAGGCGCGCAAGCGCCTGGAGGCGTTGAAGGAGTTCGCCGGCTTAGGGGCGGGATTCCGGCTGGCCATGCGGGATTTGGAAATCCGCGGGGCCGGCGATCTGCTGGGCCGGCGCCAGCACGGCTTCATGAATTCCGTCGGCGTGGACCTCTACAGCCAAATGCTCGCGGACGAGATCGCCCGGATGAAGGGCAAGCCCGAATCCAAGCCGCCGGAGGACGTCCGCATCGATGTGAGCATCCGCGCCTTCATCCCAAGCGAGTATCTTCCGCAAGACATGGCCCGCCTGGAATGGTACAAACGCCTGCTCGAAGCCAAAGAGCCGGAACTCGACGCCCTCCGGCGCAGGCTGGAGGATTTGTGCGGACCCGCGCC
>JAGWJU010000281.1 GCA_028865585.1 Elusimicrobiota bacterium
GGCCGTCCGGACATGGATCGCCTGTTCTCCACGAATTACCACGCGGGCCCCTATGTCTACGCGCTCAACCTTCCAGCGGGAAGCTACCTCCCCGTGGCGGCGTCCTATGACTTCTTCGGCGCGCGAGACGCCGTGGTGTTCAACCAGGAGGAGGTCAAGGACTGGAAGACGCAGGTCAAGCCCGGCCGCCTGTCCTTCATGGGCCAGAACTTGATTTGGTTCGACTGGACGGACGGCGTCGAGCTTTCCACGCGCACTCTCTCTCATCTGCCGGGGCTCTTCCCCTTCGCGCAAAAACGCCTGATCCTGCTTCAGTCAAAATTGCCCAAGCGCGACGCGAGCCCCGAGGCCGCGGCCAGGGCTTTCCGGCACGCGGTGACGGACCTGCGCGGCACGCTATGGCTGCCCGCCGCGGAGCAGGCGCTGCGGGAGACCGGCAACGCCCCCCCTCCGCTTTGGGCTGATTTTTTCCACAGGCGCCTGGAGACGCCGGTGAGCGCCGGAACCTTCTCTTACTACAAAAGCCTGCTCCATGGCTGGCGCGGCCCCGTGCCTATTCCCGGCGGGCTGGAGTGGAAGCAGAAGAGCGGGCAGGCCGCCATGGCCGTTGCCTACGTGTCGCCGGATGAGGAGGGCTATAAGCCGATTCCCGACTACCTCGACGCCATGCGCGGCGCCGGGGTATCGACTGATCAGCACGCGGTTGACCGCGTGCTCTTTTCAACCTGGACGGCTTATTCCGTGCTTTACACCAGCTACGATTACCCATCCGCGAGCTTGGTAGGCAGCGGAGCGAGAATTTATCGCACGCGGGCGATTTTAATTCCCGCGGGCGCCGGCTACTATCTCATCCATTACCGGGCCTTGGCGAAGAGCTTCGACAAGTATTACGCCGAATTCGATCGGTTTATCTGGCACATTTCCATCGCGCCGCCCAAGCCGAAGCCCGCGCCCGAGAGCCGTCCTGGCGTTGCGCCCTAGAAGCCTTCCCGGCAGCGGATGTCCATGGCGTCCATGAGGAACACCCGCGGGCCGTCGGGGCCGAGTACGAATCCCCATCGCTCGTTTCCCCACAGCGGCGTCTCCTTGGTGTAAGCGAACAGGAAAGGATGGCCGTTTCCGCCCGGGTCGTAGGAAACAAACTGAAGCAGGTCGGTCTCGGCCATAAGCTTGCGCGGCATGCGGGCGCAGCCGCCGACGAGCTGTCCGCCGTCGGCTTCCCTCAGACACCGCCAGGTCTTGTTGCCGACCGTGCTTTCGGTCACGAGAACCGAGGAGTTCATGAGGCCCTTGATCGGGATTTTTGTCGCGAAGTCGATGACGGCCTGGACCTGCGGCTTGGGTCCGGAGTAGGCGCTGTTCTGGCTGAACACCGCGGTCGAAAAATCGACGGCAACGATGCCCTGCTTGATCTCCTCGACGGTTTTGGCCTCGAGGACAGGGTAGAGGTTTTGATAGGACGGATCGGAGGCTCCGTTTGAGAGCGCGCGGAAAATCGCGCGGGAGCCCTTAAGGCTGAAGTTTTGCGGCACGTGGATGCCGATGATGGGGTGCCCAACGAGGGAGCGGGGTCCTCTTAAAAGCGCCGTGCGCAGGGGAATGGGCCGCGACTCTTTGCAGGCGCCGCCGTAGCTGGAGGAGTCCCGCGCGATCCAGAAGACTCCCGAGCCCTGGCTGCCGATGACGAGATACCTCTGCGGGATGCCGAGCAGGGCGGACTGCCGCGGCCCCGGGTTCTTGTCGAAAATGAGCCATTGCCCGCCGCTTTCATAGATCGGATAGATGCCCTTGGAGCCGTAGGGTTCCGGAGCGGCCGCGGCAACGGCGCAAAAAAAGGAGAGCAGAAGGGCGGCCGCGGCGAGGGTTCGTTTCACGAGCTTGAGGATACCATAAAGGCCGCCGCCGCGTGAACTTCGCTCAGTCGAACAGGACGGAGGACGGGGAGGGAATGTGCGGAGGCGGACGCCGGGGCGCGATCTCAGGATCCCATTCACCCAACCGCGCGCCCGTCTGGGCGTCGAAAAGGGCGGCTCCTTGACGAGGCGCCGAAATGAGCACGCGCCGCCCATCGCCGCTGTAGACGATCTGTTCCCCGGCTTGATTTCTGAAGCCCTGCTGGCCCCACTGCTTGAGGTATTGGTAGCCCCATGCTTGGCCGTTGTGGAACAGGAACCAGTTCCCATCGTTCTGCACCCACCAGTGGCCGCGGTTCCAAAGGTCCGGCGGCTTGCCGGGCGCGCTCCAGAGCCACCAACGCCCTTGGGATTTTTGCAGCCAAGTCCATTGCCCGCTTTCAAGCCGTCCCCAGAATTCGCCCCGGCGGTAATAGGCCGTTTCATTTTTTTGGATCCAGGACCCGTCGCGGGTCTTGCGGGCCTGAGCCGCATCGGGCGGATGGACGCCCTCAATTTTGCCGTCTTGAAGCCCTTCTGCGTCGATTTGAAGCTGGGGCGGGAACTTGTCTGGAAGAGGCAAATTCCAGGGACTTTGAGAGGGAAT
>JAGWJU010000282.1 GCA_028865585.1 Elusimicrobiota bacterium
GCGGTCGTCGGCTACGGCGGACCCTGCCCTCCGGTCGGCCGCGCGCACCGCTACCGTTTCCGGCTCTACGCTTTGAGCACGCGACTCCAGCTTCCGCAGGGCGCCGGCGAGCGCGATCTTTTGGCCGCGATGAAGCGCCGCGTTCTCTCCAGTGCGGGGATGCGCGCCTATTTCGGCCGGCCCTAGCGCGCGTCCCAGGCGGGCAGAGCGAAAAACGGCCGGCGCGGCGGAATTTCGCCGGCAGCTTCCGTCCGAGCCGGGCGCGCCGTCATTCGGGGCACGCGACCCCGAAAGATCGCGCGGCCGAAATAAAGTCCCCCGGCAAAGGCGCGCGCAACTTCAGGAGCCGGCCGTCCTTGGGATGGCGCAGGGACAAGGTCCAGGCGTGGAGCATCTGCCGCTCGGCGCCCAAAGCCGCCAAGTCCTCCGGCGCGATTTGGCCGCGCGTCATCTTCAGATAGGCGCTTCCGCCGTCCTGGTAAAGCTTATCGCCCAGGAGGGAGTGGCCAAGCCAGCTCAAATGCGCGCGGATCTGGTGCATGCGTCCGGTCTTGGGCTCGGCCGCCACGAGGGACGCGCCGCCGCCGACAGAAAGCCTCCTAAACCGGGTCAGGGCCGGCGCGCCTTCAGAAGACACCTCCTGCCGCACCCAAATTTCGCCGCTCGAACGGGCAAGCGGAGCGTCGGCTTCCTTGGCGCGCCACGAGACGCGTCCGCGGACCAAAGCCAGATAGCGCTTTTGCGCGCCTCGCGCGGCGAACTGCTCGGTCAGGCTCCGCGCCGCGGTCTTGGTCTTGGCCAAGATCAGAAGCCCGCTGGTTTCCCGATCCAGACGATGGGCCAAGTGCGGGCGGACGCCGCCCAAATGCCGGGAAAGAATCTCGGTGACGCTGTCGCGCCGTATTTTGTCGGTGGGATGGCTCAGGAGCCGGCCGGGCTTGTTCACGGCCAGCATCGATTCGTCCTCGTAGATGATCGGCAGGCTCTCGAAACGGGCGGGGGGGTCCTCGCGCCGCTCGAAGCGCACGAGGATCTCATCCTGGGCGCGCACGCGGTCCGAGGGTTTGAGAGGCCGTCCCGCGCGCGTCACCCTTCCCGCCGCCATCCAGCTTTGGATTTCCGCGCGCGAGCGGCGCTTCATGCGCTCGCGCAAAAAAACGTCCGCGCGCCGGCCCGCGTGCGCGGCTTCGGGACAGTACGAGATTTCGATCCAGGCGGCCTCGGCCATCGGTCTTATTTTACACCATCGTCCCGAGGCGTGGACGCGCGGCGCTGCAAACCGCTACACTTGAACCGTGAAGCGAAAAAATCCGATCCGCGAAGTTCATACCGCGCGCGGAGTCTTGAGCGGCAAGGGCCCTTGGACAAGTTGGAACGCCATATATCGAGGCGTCCGGCCCGAGGACCTGCCGTGGAACGCGGGCGGGCCGGACGCGGAACTCGTTCGGCTCGTCGAATCCGGGAAGATCGCTCCCTCGCGCGCGCTGGACTTGGGCGCTGGGCCCGGGCACGACGCCATTTATCTCGCCAAGCGCGGTTTCCGCGTGCTGGCCTTGGACATCTCCCCCGCGGCCCTCAAGCTCGCGCGCGCCAACGCCCGCAAAGCAGGCGCGGCCGAACGCATCCGGTTCCAAGTTAAAGACGCAGCGAAGCTTGATGTGCCGCCGGGCTCCGTCGCCTTCGCCAACGACCGCGGCTGCTTCCACGTGCTTGACGCCTCCGGCCGCAGAGCCTATCTCCAAGGACTCGCTCGCGCACTGGCTCCCGAGGGAATTCTGCTTTTGCGCGTCTTCAGCGACAAGGAGCCGCCCGGGCCCGGACCGCGCCGCTTTTCAAAAAATGAGCTGGTGGGATTTTTTCGCTCCAAATTCCGGGTTTTGAAAATCAAATCCGGCGTCTTCAAGGGGCCCCGGCGGCCCAAGGCCTACGTCTGCCTCCTGCGCAGGCTGGCATAGGATATAATTTGAGCATGGAGAGGTGGCCGAGCGGTTTAAGGCGGCGGTCTTGAAAACCGTTGACCCGCAAGGGTCCGGGGGTTCGAATCCCTCCCTCTCCGCCAACTATCTTCAGCATCGAACTTACGCCATGATCACGGCATTGCCTGCCATCTTCCTCATGGGCCCCACCGCCTCCGGCAAAACCGACCTAGCGGTGGAACTGGTGCGACATCTTCCCTGCGACATCATCAGCGTCGATTCGGCCATGATCTACCGCGGCATGGATATCGGCACCGCCAAGCCCGGGCCCGAGATATTGCATTTCGCGCCTCATCGTCTGATCGATATTCTCGATCCCGCCGAGGCCTATTCCGCCGCGCAATTCCGCGCCGACGCCCAGCGCGAGATGGGGAAGGTCACGGCGGCGGGCCGTATCCCGCTGTTGGTGGGGGGTACCATGCTGTATTTTCGGGCCTTGCAGCGCGGCCTTTCCGAGCTGCCTCCGGCCGATCCGGCGGTACGGGAACGCCTGGAACTGGAGGCCCGTGATC
>JAGWJU010000283.1 GCA_028865585.1 Elusimicrobiota bacterium
TTTCCTCTAAACCTCAGCCTCCTGAACAACATCGGCAATGTCTACCTCCAAGAAGGGAAGTTAGACAAAGCCATCGAAAGCTATAGGAAGGCCATCGCCAACTCCCCCGCGCGCGGACGCGATGAAAATCTCGCCCCAACTTGGACCAATTTGGGCATCTGCTATTACCGGCACGGCCGCCTGCCTGAGGCTGAAAAAGCATGGCGGGAAGCCATCGCCGACTTCCCGGCGTACCGCGCCGCCTACAAGTGGCTCTCCCGTGCCTACCGGCAATCGGGACGCGGCGGGGAGGCCGACGCCCTAATGCGTCAGATGAATTCCCTGGCCCCCGCTCCTTCCGCAAAGCCATGACGGCGGCATCAGAAAACCGGCTCGAACGAGCGCCTTTTTTTTCCGTAATCATCCTGACGCACAAGCGGCCGGAACTCTTGCAAGCCTGTCTCTCAAGCCTGCTGGCCGCCGAACGGATCCTCGTGAGGGAGGTTCTTGTCGTCGTCAACGGAAATAATCCGGAAGACGCCCTGGCGGCGCGCTCGTTTTCCTCCCGCATTCCCGGCATGAAAATAGTTCCGCTGGCGCGGCAGTCGCGCGGCGCGGCGCGCAACGCCGCAGCGGCGCAGGCCCAAGGGGACTGGCTCTACTTTCTTGACGACGACGTCGAGGCGCCGCCGGGGCTTTTCTCGGACGCGGCCCGCCTACTCGCGGAGCACGGAGAAGCCTGGATCTTGGGCGGCCCCAACCTGACTCCGCCCGACAGCGGCCTTTTCGAGCGCGCCTCGGGGCTCGTGCTGGAATCTTGGATCGGCGCCGGGCCGATGCGCAGGCGCTACGCCTCCGGCCCCGGTCCGCGCTGGGCCGATGAGAAATCGTTCGCCTTGTGCAACCTCTGCATCCGGGCGGCCGCCTTCCGCGAGGCGGGATTGCGCTTTGCTCCGGAACTCGCCTCCGCCGAAGAGAATCTTTTCGTCACCCAACTGCGCTCCCTGGGACGGCCCGCGCTCTATGCTCCGAGTCTGGCCGTCTACCATCGCCGCCGCGCCTCGCTGGGAACGTTCCTGGCCCAGGTCTATGAGTCGGGGGTCGGACGGCGCCAAATCATCCGCAAGCTCTCCAAAACGGCTCAAGCGGTGTTCTTTTTTCCCGCCATCCTGGTTCTTTACGCGCTCTTCCTCGCCGTTATCCGTCCTCCCGCTTTCTCTTGGGCGCTTCCGGCCCTCTACAGCCTGGCGGTCACGGCCGAAGCCGTTCGAAGAGCCCTGCGAAAGAAAAGCGCGGCGGTCGGACTGCTGTTCGCTCTGCTCGTGCCGCTTTCCCACGCCGCCTATGGCGCCGGATTCTTGACCGGAAGGCCCCTGCCTCGGTCTTTAATATAAAATGGTCACCTTAATGAGCGAACGCAAGCTTCAAATTTTACTGCTGACCCCTTGGGCGCCAATTCCCACCGACGCCGGATCCCGCCGCGTATGGACCGCCTGCCGGCTGCTTAAGGGTCGCTACGACTTTCACCTTCTGACCTTTCTGCGGCCGGATGGAGAAGATCCGAAACAAAGCGCAGCCGCCATGCTCGGCCAGGAAAAGCTCTACTTCCCCGGTTTGTTTCAAAGCATCCGAAACGTCGCCCTTCCTTCGTCCTACCACCCGTGCACGGAAGAGGGTTTAGAGCTCCCGCGTGAAATCGCCGGATTCTACTCGCCGGACATGAGCCTCGCCGTTAAAAAAGCGATCCGGGAGTTGCAACCCGACCTCGTCCACATCGAATTCGATCTCATGGCGCCTTACGTTCGCGCGGCGAAATCAGAGGCTCCGGCCCTGCCGTGCATCCTCACGCACCATGATCTTTCCGCCCTATCCCTGTTCTCGTCCTACTTCCGGGAAATGTCGGGTTGGAAGAAGTGGCGCCGGCTGGGCGATTGGCGCAGGCGGCTGACGGCGACCCGAGATCTCTGCCGCCGCTTCGACGCCGTCATCACCGTCAGCGAATCCGATCGGCGCCGGATGGGCCGCTGGATTCCCGTCGAGCGCGTCTTCAGCGTTCCGACCGGGGTCGATCTCGAGCACTTCTCGGGAGGTTTGCCGCGCTCGGAACGCGAACCCGACAGCCTCGTTTATGTCGGCCACTACCCCCACTACCCGAACGAGGAGGCGGTGCTGAGGTTCGCGGCGCAGACATGGCCTCTCATCAAAGCCGCGCGCCCCAAGGCCAGGTTCTACGTCGTGGGCTCCGGGCCGACGAAGAAAATTTTTGAGCTCTCTGAAAAAGACCCCTCCATCATCGTCACCGGCACCGTTCCTGACGTCAAACCCTACGAGGCCCGCGCCATGGCCCTGATCGCGCCGCTCAAGCTCGGCTACGGCATCAAAGGGAAAATTCTGGAGGCCCTGGCGATGGGCACGCCCGTGGTTTCTTCGTCCAGCGCGAACGAGGCGATAGGCGCCGCGGACGGCCGCCACCTCCTTCTCGCCGACTCGC
>JAGWJU010000284.1 GCA_028865585.1 Elusimicrobiota bacterium
CTGCTGGGCATTCTGCGCCAGGCGGCGGCCTCGGGCAGCCGGGAATCTTGGGCTACCGTAGCCGCTGCGGTCGCGCGGCGCCAGGGCTCGCTCATCTCCTCGTCCGCTGTTTCCCAGTGGCCGACCTGGACCGGGAACTACAGCCTATGGAACTCCTCCGGCCCCAGCCAAGCCGCCTGGGCTCTCTACGCCAAGGCGGCCCTGGATCTTGAGCAGTATCAAAATTCAGGATCCGCCGACTTAAGATCGCTTGAAGAGGCGACCGGGCAGCTCCATAAGGCCCAGGCGAGCCGCTTCTTCCGGCTCGTCGGCTCGACCCAGCCGGCGGAGGCGTTGAAGGCGGACGCGGACTTCCGCGCGAGCCTCCGGACCCTCTACCGAGAGATCGACGAGCCGAGCCCGAGCGACTTATACTACCCCTTGGTCGAAATCTCCAGCTCCGACGCGCTGACCGCGGGAGGGTTGCCGCAGGTAATCTCCGCGGACGTGACGACCGTCCAAGGCCCGGCTTCCATCGAGTTTGAGAACCCGCCGCAATCCATCAGCCATATTCCCGTCAGCACAGGCCCCGCCGTCATTGCCGCCGCGCCCTCTCCCTGGGGAATTTCCAGCCTAAAAGTATCCTGGAGCACCGCTTCCGTCGACTTCGCCTACACAATGGAGACCGACGTCGATTCGGCGGCGGCGGCCGGCCAGCCCTTCGCGCGCTTGGTGCTCGACACCTACATCGATATCAACCACATCGCCGGCGCGGGCGCTACCGAGCTTCTGCCGGGCCGCAACGCCTACACGAAAGTCGCCGACGCGTGGGAATACGCTCTCAGCCTCGATTCGAAAGAGGCCTTCCTCTACCGATCCTCCATCGACGGGCCGCCCCAGTTGCTCACTCAGATTGAAGTCGAAGCCGACTCGGAGACTGCGACCCTCACGGCGTCCGTGCCGCAGTACCTTATGCCGGGAGATCCGCGCCGCTGGGGCTATATCGCGGCCGCCATGGCCTCCCAGCCTCAATCCGATCAGGAGCCGCCGCCGCTGTGGTCGAACCCCGATTCAAGCGCCATTCTCTCGATTCTGGCGCCCCTGGAAGACCAGCAGGCTTTTTTCGCCAGTCCCCTTCTGCAGCGCCTAGGAGCGCTGCAGGCGCCCTCGCGCAGGAACTCGTTGGGATCTGGAAACTGATTTAGGGAGCGCCGCCCGGCGAGTAGCGCACGGTTCTAACCACCGTGGCGCCCTGTCCGGAGGCGTCCTGGACCGTCACGGTCACCTTGTTGTCCCCCGCCTTAAGGCGGATGTCGGCGAAAAAATTACCCTCGTCGTCCTGGCGCGCCGGCCGGCCGTCCACAGACACGGACGCCTGAGACGATTTCAGGCGCCCGGAAACGCGGTATTCGGGAGAAAAAGCGTTTTCGCCGTCCTGCGGATGGATCAGAAGCATGAGCGAGGACGGATCAACCGCCTGGGAGGAATCACCCGCGCCGATGGCGTAGCGCTTGGGCGGTGAAAAATCCTCCTGTGTTCCAAGCAGATCAATGAGGGCGATGCGCCACCAATACACGCCCGGAGGCAGGTTCGCCGCCGCCGGATCGAATTTCTGATCCGAGTTCAAAACCTTATTGAAGACGAGCCTGTCAAACGCCGGAGAGCGCGAGGCCTGCACGCGATAGCCTGAAATAGGAACGCCGATTTCCAGTGATGCCACTTCCTTGGCGATGCCGGATGACGCGTCTCTGACCGCCGCTTTATTTAGGCCGGAGACTCCGCCCAGGGACGACGGAAGCGACCCGGCAACCCTGACGGCTCGGGAAACCCCGTTCAATGCCGCGGCCTGATCCTGAAGGGCTGAAAAATCCGCTATTTTTTGGGGAAGATTAGGCGCCAAACCCTTGGGAACCACGCTGGCCATGCCGGCGTTGACGTCAACAGTCTGGCCCTGGGCCATGACCGCGGCGCGGCCGCGATAGACCTCGACGACGGTGCTCAAGTCCTCGCCGACCTTGGCCATGTACTGCGTGTCCTTGGTCTTGGGTTCGATGCGTGCCGAGGCGGTCACCACAGTGGCGTGCCCAACGAAGACGCTGCCCCGCTCCAGGTTAACGTCGTAGCCGGACTTGGGCGGCTGGATGATCGCCATCGAATTGGCGTTCATCGCCAGTTTTCCTCCGCTCAGGAACTTGACGCGCGCGCTCGCGTTGTCCAGCGTGCGCAGGGAATCGCCTTGATACAAGTCCAGGTGCAGCGCGGCCGACTTCCAAGCGGCGGTGTCGCGGCGCCTAAAATAAACGGTATTCTCCTTCTGCACGAGGTACGCCGCCTGCAGGCTCTCCTTAATAAGGCTAACCGGAACGCGCAGGACCATTCCCGGAAGGGCCGCCGTGGGGTCTTGCGACGGCAACGTGTTGTATTTGAGAATCTCGTTCCATTTTTGGGGATTCTTAAGATAAGTCTGCGCGATGCCCCATAAGG
>JAGWJU010000285.1 GCA_028865585.1 Elusimicrobiota bacterium
AAGAACATTCTGCGGCTTATGAAGGACGAGGAGCTGCGCAAGGACTTGTCCGCCGCGGCCCGGCGCCGCCTGCCCGAGTTCGGCCTGGCGGCCATGGCCGCGCGCACCGAAAAAGTATACGAGGAACTCCATGGATAAGACGACGCCCGGGCTTTCCGCCGTCATCATCGCGAAGGACGAGGCGCACGATCTGCCCGGCTGCCTCGAAAGCCTGCGCGGGCTCTGCGACGAGATCGCCGTCGTGGTCGGCACGGAAAGCAAGGACCAGACGCTCGACATCGCGCGCGCGGCAGGCGCCAAAACCGCGGTGCGCGCCTTTGACGGCTACGCCGGGCAAAAGCAGGCCGCGCTCGATTTGGCCGCGGGCGAGTGGGTCTTGCCCATCGACTGCGACGAACGCGTGAGCCCGGATCTCGCGCGGGATATAAAACGCGCCATGGACGCTCCGGGCGAGTGCGCCGGCTTCGAGATTCCCTTCCGCGTCTTTTTCCTGGGCAAGCGCCTGCGCTTCGGCGGACTGGGCTCCGAGCGGCACCTGCGTCTGTTCAGGCGCGAACTGGGACGCTTCGCGGGCGGGCAAATCCACGAGGGCATCGAGCTGGACGGCCCCGTTGGGCGGCTCTCGGGCGCGATGGACCACATCCCCTACCGGGACATCTCCGAGTACGTCGCCAAGATGGATGTCTACACCGGCCTCGCGGCTAAGAAGCGCTTCGAGCGGGGCGGGCGCTTCCATGTTTGGCACCACGCGATTTTGCCCTGGGAATTTTTCTCCCGCGCGGTTCTGAAGCTGGGATTCCTCGACGGCCGCGCCGGCATGGTCTGGGCCGGCCTTTCCGCGTTCCACCACTGGCTCAAATATGTCAAACTAGGCGAATTGGAGAACGCGCAGAGGCCCTCATGATCATCGCAACCGCTTTGGGAGTCGGCGCCGCGGCCGGCATCGGAGCCAGCGCGCGCTGGAACTGGTGGCGGCCGGCCGTCAAGAACGGCATCCCGACTTTGATGTACCACAAGATCGGGAACTACCCCAAGGGCTCCCAGCTCCAGAAGCTTTGGGTCACGGCCGAGGACTTCCGCCGGCAGATGAACTACCTCAAGTCCAACGGCTACACCACGTTGCGCTTCCAGGATTTGGCCGACATCGAGGACGGCAAGGCGCCCTGTCCCAAGAAGCCCGTGCTGGTCACCTTCGACGACGGCTACGCCAACAATTACGAGCTGGCTTACCCCATCTTGAAGGAGCTGGGCTTGAAGGGCAACATCTTCCTGGTCTACGAGACGCTCGAAAGCCACAATTCCTGGCACAACCCGGACACCGAGCCGTGGATCCGGATGCTGCGTTGGAGCGAAATTTCGGAGATGGCCGCGTCGGGCGTGATGGAGTTCGGCTCGCACACCATGCGCCACCGCGTGCTGCCGGACATCCCCCTGGACGAGGTCCGCTGGGAGCTCTTCGAGAGCAAGAAGCGCCTGGAAGAGAAGCTCGGCCGGCCCATGGTGGGATTCGCTTACCCTTACGGCGCGGGCGCCTACGTGCCGGCCGTGCGGGAGCTTGCGCGCGCCGCGGGCTACCGCTACGACTTCGGCATCAAGCAGGGCATATCTCCCTGGCCTTGGAAGCCCGAATCGGGGCCCCTCAAGCGCCTCTTAATCCGCGGCGACGACTTCATGCTCGACTTCCATCTGAACTTGACCCGCGGCAAGGCGCGGTTCTAAAGGGCGCCATGAGCGCGGAGACGCCCCGCAAAATCCTTCTCGTCCAGCTCTACCGCATCGGCGACGCGCTCTTGACCACGCCCGCGGCCCGGGCTTTGAAGGCCGCCTTCCCGCAGGCGCGCGTGGAATTCCTGTGCGAGCAGCCGGCCTACCAGATCGTCAACGCCTGCCCCGACGTGGACGAGGCCGTCTTCTACGATCGGCACCACACCGCCGCCATGTTCTGGGAGATCCGCCGGCGGCGCTACGATTGGGTCGTCGATTTCCTGGGCACGCCGCGCACCGCGGTCCTGACGGCCTTGAGCGGCGCCCCGGTGCGCGCGGGCTCGGACCGGGTCTTCCACCGCTGGGCCTACAACCGCAAGTTGAAGCACCCCGCCGAGCCGCATTACGTGGGCCTGGAAAAAATCCTGATGCTGGAATCCTTGGGCGTGCGGGCCGCCCAAGACCCCCTGCCGCGGCTCGCCATCGCGCAGGACTCGCTTGACTTCGCCAAGCGCTTTTACGCGGGCGCGGGCATTACCCCCTCGGATCCGGTCGTCACCGTTTCCCCCTTGTCCCGACGGCACTTCAACCGCTGGTTCCTGGACCGCTACGCCGGGCTCTGCGATTTTTTGCGCGAGCGCTTCAAGGCCAAGGTCGTGGTGCTCTGGGGCCCGGGCGAACGCCAAGAAGCGCAGAGAGTCGCGGAGCGGGCGAATATCCCCCCGCTCCTGGGCCCCGAGACCCGC
>JAGWJU010000286.1 GCA_028865585.1 Elusimicrobiota bacterium
CGGGCACGGATCTGGCGCACGAACTCCGCCGCCCCAGGGCCCCCGGCGGAATCAAAAGGGTTGGCGGTCTTAAAGGCAAGGCCCATCTTGTCCGCGAGAGAAAATTCCGGATTGAGCGCGAGCAAAGAGTAATAATCCCCGAGCGTTCTTCGACCGAGTTCGTCGGACTCGTCGCCGGAAAGGGGCGCGGTCGAAAGAGCCACGGTCCTCGCCAAGTCCAAAAATCCCAAGCGTCCCATCTCCTCCCCCTTCTCCCGATCAAGCCAATAACCCAAAGTCGCGGCGGCCTCCGCGCGCACGCGCCAGTCCGGATCACCTCTCAATGCCTTCAAAACGGCGCTCCAGGAAGATTGGTTTGGAGCGGATCCCAGCAAGCTCAAAATCAGCGCCTTCCTGAGCCCGCGCGCTCGGGTCAAGGCCCTCAAGTCGGCCGGAGCCAAGCGCTCCCCCTGAGCCTGGGCGGCCAACCGGATCCAAAGAAGCTCATCGAAATTTTTCGGCGAAAGAAGATCGGGTAAGCGCGACGCCCGCGTCGGACCGAAGGACAACAGGCGAATCATCGCGTGCGCGGCCGCAGCGCCGTCCAAATTCGCGGCGGACAAGACGAAGAGGCAGTCACGCAGCGCCTCGGGCCGCGAAGGCCCCGCGCCCGATAATGCGGCCTTAAAAGCGGCTCTTTCCAGGGCTAGGGCGCGAGCGCGCAATTGCGGATTTTCGGGCCACTGGGGCGCGGCCAAGACCGGACCGGAAGAGATCAGCAAGCGTCCCGAGGAAATCGCGGCGCCCCATGGCCCGAAGCGAAGCGCGCCGGATCCGCGCATCTCCTGCGGGCCCCACGATTCTTTAAGGATATTATCGCGGCCTGAAACATCAGCCAAGACATAGCTGGGGCCGTCGCGGCCCGCCGCCCCGAAGCCGAAATCATGAAGATCCAGGATGTTGCGGTTTCCCGCGACCCGGACGAGGGACTCGCCGTTGACCTGGGCGCTGGCTGAGGCCCATTGCGCGTAAAGCGTATTGGAGTCTCCCGTGACCGCAAGGACGCCGACGCCACGGTCCCAGCCGAAGCCGGGCCCGACACCCCAATTCGCGATCGAGTTGCCGTTTCCCTTTATAGACAGGCTGCCTACGGCCATGTGAATTCCAGATCCCTGGCCATAGCGCCGGGCCAAAAGCCGGTTTCCGTTTCCGGAAACCAAAAATCCTCCGAACCCATGCCAATAGCCGCTCCCTTGAGAGTTGTAGCTTGCCTCGACTTGAGCGCCGGAGCCCTCAAGAACGGCCAAACCGACGCCGCCGGCCGCGAAAGCCCTCGGCCCGTAGCCGACGCCCTGACAGAGGCTTAAAAAAGCCTTGTCTTCATGGCCGTCCGGATCAGCGAATCCGCAGGAGAGGCGCGCTCCGTCTCCCCGCAGCCGAAACAGCCCCTCCCCCGCGGTAAATCCGAAACCTTGCGCGGCGAAATCAGCAGACAGGGACGCCGTCGGCCCGTGGGCGAGAAAAATCCCGGCGCCGAAAGCTCCGGCGCCCTGGGAAAAGCTGCCGGTCTTAATTTTGAGAGGCCCGCCGCCGGCCTGGAGCGCGCCCACGCCGAATAAGCCGGCGCCCGCGGAAAAATTTCCGGCCGAAATCGTCTTGCGCCCGGAGCCCGGCAGGAACATCATCCCAACGCCGAAAACTCCGCTTCCCGCCGCGGGGCCGGAGCTTTCGACAATGGCGTTTTTACCCAAATCGATGACGACGCGGACTTGGCCCGGCCCGGCAGCGCCCGCGGGACCCCGATAGACGTCTTCACTCCCGAAATCAACGATTAGGTTCGCGGACGATAAATCTGCCGCCCCGTAACGGTTCTCATCTCGGCCGGAGACAATCAGCGGGCAGCCGGGCAAATCCCACCGCGTCATTGGGAATCCCTTCATTCCGCCTGCCTCCCGCTTCAAAACCGGAATCTCGCGCTCTACGGCCTTGGACACGATCGAAGCTCCGGCGAACATCTCCGGCCTGTCGAACTTTGCCGCGGCTTCATAGTCTGCGGCACGAGGCCGCACCGCAGGCTGATCCGTGAGGAGCGCGGAGAAAAATCCGAGCGCGGCGGCGCGATCCGCATCTGAAAGAGAACGTCCTGCCCGATTGACGAGGACCTGTGCAGCCGCGACGGCGCTGCAAATCCTGCTTAGAGATTGCGCCA
This sequence comes from Elusimicrobiota bacterium, assembly GCA_028865585.1. Lineage (GTDB taxonomy): Bacteria > Elusimicrobiota > Elusimicrobia > UBA1565 > UBA9628 > JAGWJU01. The sequence goes on from JAGWJU010000286.1 coordinate 2,189, forward strand.
CGCGCGGAGGCAGCTTTCCGCCCAAATCTTGGCGGATCGCCGCCTCGGCTGCGCCGGGCGCGACCCGGTCCGAGGCCGCCACAGATGAAACGCTCAAAATCCGCCGTGCCGTATTCAAGGCCGCCGAGATCCCCGAAGCCTCGTCAAGGCCGGCAAGCCACGCGCTCGAACGGCCTGGAATTCCCAACGGATCGGAAAGCATCGACTCGACCGCCGGAACGGCCATGGGCGCCGGCCAGCGGGACGGGACCTCGTTCC
>JAGWJU010000023.1 GCA_028865585.1 Elusimicrobiota bacterium
AGGGCGTCCTGAACCCGGCCATGGGCTGGCTCTACCGGCAGGAAATTTTGGCGCCGGGAAGCAGCCGCCCGGCGCCGGAGTCCCTGCGGGCTTTTTTGGGTCGTGCTCCGAGCGACGAGGCCTTTTTGAAGAGCCTGGGAGTCTCCCGATGAAGCGTCTGCTTGCGTGCCTCCTCTTTCTTCCGGCCCTTTCATCCTGCCTCGCGCGCCGAGGGCCGCTCCCTGCGGCCGCGCCGATGAGCGCGGAAGGCGGTCTCACGCCGCTGATGAGGGCGGCGCGGGCTGGCCGCGCGGACGAAGTTCGGACGCTGCTCAACCGCGGAGCGGACGTCAATGCCGCCAACGCGGAGGGATCGACCGCCCTGGTCTTCGCTGCGCAGGCGGGGTCGTTGCCCGTGATCAAGCTTTTGCTGGCGGCCGGAGCCCCGGCGTCGGGATCCGCGGCGTACAAGGCGCTCATGCTTTCTGCGGCTTACGGCCATCCCGAGGCGGAGTCCTATCTTCTCGCGCAGGGCTTCCCCGCGGCCGGACCCATGACGTCGGCGGTCGTGTCCCTGGCCAAGCGGCAGGGCTACTTGGAATCCTCGGCCATGCTCGCCCGCGCGATTGCGGGCGAGGCGGGCGGAGCGCCCGCGGCCCCCCCGGATCTCTCAAGCGTCTCCTCGGACGCGGACGAGCCGTCTTATCGCGAGCCGCCGGATCCCGACGCGTTCGCCGTGGTGGTGGGCGTGGAGGATTACGCGCGCGGCCTCCCGCCGGCGACTTTCGCGCGCCGGGACGCCCTGGCCGTCAAGCGGCATCTTCTTGCTTTGGGCGTGCCGCCGGATCATCTGCGCCTGCTTTTGGGCGAGGACGCCACGCGCGCGCGCTTGGCCGCTTATCTTGAGGACTGGCTGCCGCGCAACGCCAACTCCAAGAGCACGGTGTTCTTCTATTTTTCCGGCCACGGCGCCGCCGATCCGGAGGGCAAGGAGGCCTATCTGGTTCCTTTCGACGGCGATCCGGAATTTTTGGCCAAGACCGGCTTCCCGCTTTCGCGCCTCTACGGGGACTTGGGGAAGCTTCCCGCCAAGCGCGTGCTTGCGGCGCTGGACGCATGCTTTTCAGGAGCGGGGGCGCGCTCGGTTTCGGCCGAAGGAATCCGGCCCCTGGTGACCCGCGTCGATTGGGGCGGCCCGGCCGCGGGCGGGAACGTCGCGGCGCTGGCCTCAGCGTCCGGGACGCAGACCGCGGGCGTGCTCGCCGACCAAGGACACGGCGCGTTCACCTATTATCTGCTTAAGGGTTTAAACGGCGCGGCGATGGGCGCGGATGGAAAAATCACCCTTTCGGGCCTTTACGCCTACTTGAAGGGCCGAGTCGAAAAGTTCGCGGCTTTGGACAACCGCGAACAGACGCCGCAGTTGCTGCCCAAGCCGCCGGGCCGGCTGGGCGCCTGGGTCCTGCGGAGCAAGGCGGGCTCATGAACCCCGCGCAGCGCCGCCGGCAGCTGGCGTTTCTGGCCTGCTACCGCTCCGCGCGCAGCGTCGCCGCCGGCATGATTTCGCTGGCTTTTCCGTTCTTGGTCCTGAAGGATTTGCATCATTCGGCCTTGACGCTGGGCGCCATCTACGCTGCGGCGTGCGCGGCCGCGGCCGGCCAGGGGCTTCTCATCGGAGTGCTCTCGGACGTGTGGAGCCGGACCAAAACCCTGTGGCTGGCGGCCGTGGTTTTGCCCCTTTCGGCCGCCGTCGTGTGCTGTTCGACGAGCCTTTGGGCGCTGTTCTTGGCCGCGATTTTAGGGGGCTACTCCGCCACGGGCTCCCTCATGGGCGGCGGCGTGGGCGGCGCGGCCCAGCCGGTTCAGAACGCGGTCTTGACGGACTTAAGCGTGTCCGAAAGCCGCACGAAATTCTTCTCCTGGTTCATGTTCCTGAGCGGCGCCGCGGCCGCGGCGGGAACACTTCTGACGCGGCTGGTCTCGGTGCGCGGCGCTTTTTGGGCGGCCGCTGCGATTTCGGGCATCGGGCTCATCTTCCTCATTCCGTTGCGCCTGCCGCCCCCGGGCGGCCGCCTGGGGCAACTCAAGAGCGTGCGGGTGCTTGGGCAGTTCTCCATTACGGGGGCCTTGAACGGGCTTTCCCAAGGACTCATCACGCCGTTTTTGGTTCCATTTTTTATCCTGGTTTTTCACGTCTCGGCCAAGCGCATGTCTGTTTATGGGTTTATCAGCGGCTCATTGGGCGCCCTGGCCATTTTGGCCGGGCCGGCGCTGGGCCGGCGGCTGGGCTTCGTGCGCAGCATCGCCTGGACCCGGGGCGTGGGCGCGGCGCTGCTGATTTTGATGCCGATTATCCGCATTCTGCCCTTCGATCTGCTGGTGTACTTTCTCACGCCGACGCTGCGCATCGCGGCCGTGCCCGTGCAGAAAAACGCCATGGCCGGCATGGTCGACCGGACGGAGCTGGGCCGAGTCTTCGGCTGGAACCAGGTTTCGCGCTTGGCGGCCTCGGCCGGAGCGATTTTCTTCACCGGAGCCATGTTCGGCTTGGCCGACATCGGCTTTCCGTTTTACTGCTACGGCGCGGTCATGGCCGTCAACATCGGGCTTTACTTCCGCTTTTTCGGCGCGGGAGAAGCGGCCGCCGCGGAGGCGGCGGCGTGAGCGCGGAGCCTTCCGGAATCCGCCGGGCCGTGCTCGTCACCGCGCGCGAGCACTTGGAGGAGGTCGTCGAGGAGTTGCGCGGCTTCGCCTCTCTCGGTTTCGACACCGAGTCCAACGGCTTCTACGCCCACCGCGAACGGGTCTGCCTCATCCAGATCTCTTCGCTCGAGGCGGACTATATCCTCGATCCCATCGCGGTGCGGGACATCTCGAGTTTGGGGCCGATTTTTGAGGATCCGGGCATCGAGAAGATTTTTCACGCCGCGGAGTACGATCTCATCGGCTTGAAGCGCGACTACGGCTTCGACGTGCGCGGGATCTTCGACACCATGGTCGCGGGCAAATTTTTGGGCTGGAAAGAACTGGGCTTGGCCAAGGCGATTGAAAAGCAGTTCGGAGTGGCGCTTTCCAAGAAGCTTCAGCGCGCGGACTGGGCCCGGCGCCCGCTGACCGACGAGCACCTTCGCTACGCCCAGATGGACACGCACTACCTTATCGAGCTGTCCCGCATCCAGAGGGGGCTTCTGATCGAGCGGGGGCGCTGGGAGGACGCGCGGGAGGCCTTTGTCGAACTCGAGGATGTGGCGGTGCCGCATAAAGAGTTCAACCCCGACGGCTATTGGTCTTTGTCCGGCGCGCGCGATCTCTCGGGAGAGCAGCGCGCGGCCCTGCGCGAAATCTATCTTTTGCGCGAGGCCGAGGCGTCGCGCCGGGATCAGGCGCCGTTCCGCGTGATGAGCGAGGACTTCATGGTGCGCTTGGCGCAGGCGGCTCCGCGGGATAAGGCGGGGCTTGCGCGCCTCAAAGGCGCCAGCCCTTATATTCTCGAGCGCATGGGAGACAAGCTTCTCGCGGCCGTGCGCCGCGGGCTTTCCGGCCCGCCCGCCCTCGAAGAGCCGCCGCGGCCCGAACGCGCGCGGCGCAACATGCGCCAGGAGCGCGCCTTCGAGAAGCTGCGTCAGTGGCGTAAGCAGGCGGCCGAGCAGGAGCAGCTCGACCCCGGCGCGATTTTGTCAGCCGCGGTCCTTCAGGAGATGGCGCGCCGCTCCGCCGCGGGAGAAGATCCTCTGGAGACCCTGAGCCCGGTTAAGCGCCGGCGCTACGCGGAGTCCTTGCGCCGGCTTTTTGACGAATAATCTTCTGGGCCCTTAAGTCCGTCTGCGCATAGGACGCAAGGCCCTTCTTGGGCTTGCCGCCCGTGCTATAATTTTCCTCACACGGCGCATTATTTCATGGACGGATGGAGACAGGACGATGAATAGTCGGATGCTGCAGGTATCGGCGTTCGTTTTTTCCACGGCTCTTTTAGCCCCCTCTTTGGCCGGCGCGCAGGCCGCGGCTTCCCCGGCCAATCCGGATCAAAACACGAAACAGGCGCTGGTTTTGCCGGTTCTCGATATGGAGTCGGTTGGCTTTCGCGGCGGCGGGTTTCATGGCGGCGGAGGATTCCACGGGGGCGGGCGCGGCGGTTTCGGCGGAGGTGGATTTAATCGCGGGGGCGGTAATCGCGGTTTCGGCGGCGGAAATCGCGGCGGCTTTGGCGGTGGGCAGCGCACGCCGCCGCCCAGCCGGCCCAGTTGGCCGAGCCGGCCCGAACGGCCCGATAATCCGGGATGGAATCGTCCGGCGCCCGGACCGACGGAGCCCCGCAATTCCGGCGGCGATCGAGGCCGGGGAGAGCAGCATCCGGCTTGGCCGGGCGAGAATTCCAACGGCAATCGCGGCGGCGACCATAACGGCCCGCAGCACCCCATTTTCCCCGGCAATCCTGGCGACAACCATGGCGGCGGCCGCGGGCCTCATCCCTCATGGCCTGGGCGTGGGGATCATCCGGGGTTTCCCGGTAGCGGTCCGAGGCCCCAGCCTCCGCACGCGCATCCTCCCGTTATCGGCGGTCCCTCCCGCGGGGGCCATTGGGGCGGGTTGCCGCAGCGGCCCCGGCGTTTGGATCGCGGCCGCCGGATTCCCGACTTCAATCCCGACCGCGCTTATCGAGCCCCGGGCTTCGGGCCCGGCGGGGCGTCCGTGGCGCAGCGGCCTTTCCAAAATTCGCGCGGTCGTTTGATGCCTTTGGACCGCGATGATGCGCGCGTCCTGGCCAATCAGGGATATCTCGATCGCGTTCGAGGCGACGAGCGCGGCTGGAACGATCGCGACGACGGCTACCACTGGCACGATTTCGACGGACGCCGGGTCTGCCATCACTATGATCCGGACGACGGCATTCATTGGTGGGGCTGGTATTTCGGCTCCTACTACTTTTGGAGCCCGTACTACGCCGGCTATTGGTGGTGGTACGATCCCTACTGGCACCGCTGGCTCTTCCTCTATAACGGCGGCTGGTGGTGGCAGGGCCCGGATCAAATCTACACCTACGACGGCGGAAACTACTACGCCTATGAGGATTCTATCGGCGGGGAAGTGATGGTCCCCGACGCCACGCCGCCGGTGGAACGGCCGCCGCAGGATCCGGACGGCCAGGAGCACGGCCGGAAGACGTATTACAGCGCCGACGGCACGCGCATGGTCGTGGTCAGCGGCCAAAACGAGGACGCCTATCTTTACGACACGGCCACGCCTCCAGCCTTTGATCCGGTGTATTTGGGTTCGGGCGTGACCGAGGTGCGCTTCGAGAACAACGCCGACGGGAGCATCAGCGAGATTCTTACGATCACCGGCGACGGCGGCTTCCAAGTCTACGACAGGGACGGCTATTCCATCGGCTCGTTCGATCAGTCCGAAGGACAGGATCAGGGCGCGTCCGGCGCGGCGCTTCAGGTGCCACGAGCCGCCGCGGCTTCGGCCGCGCGGAAAGGCATTTCTCTCCGTGTCTCAGGCGCGCTCGGCGGTCTGCGCGCGCTCGGGACGGACGGCTCCTCTTCCTGGTAAACCAAGGCCCGAATCGAAGGCCCTCCGATTAACATCGGGGGCCTTCCCGTTTTTTGGGCGGGGTGTTCGAGCGGCTTTAAGTGGTGGGCAGTATAGGATTTGAACCTATGACCCCTGTCGTGTGAGGACAGCGCTCTACCGCTGAGCTAACTGCCCCAAAGCGGCAAGCCATTGTAGCATTTTCGCCCATTTGCGGGGCGGTGCTAAGGGATGCCGGCGCAGGCAGGCCGCGGCGTTCCGAAGACCGCGTAATAAGAAGCCGCTTCGCTGCGCGATTGGAGCAAAGACCAAAAACGCGACAGGCAGGCCCTGGGGCAGCACGTTCCGCGCAAGTCCGGCGCGCAGGGCCTGGCGCGCTTGACGCACTGGCTGAAGCTCGCGCCCGTGTAGGCGCATGTTTTGAGCGAGGCGCGGCAGCGCGAGAAGGCTTCCGCCGCGGTTTTTTTGCGCCGGATCAGGGGGGCTTCCGCGTCGAGCGCGTCGCAGCCCGGGCGCGAGCCCAGGCGGCAGGCCGTGCGGTAGTCCTGACGGGCGAACGCCCGGTTGCCCTCATGCTCGTAAGCCCGCCCGCGCGCGTAAAAGGCGTCCCGGTCGTTCAGATTGAGCGCGACGGCCTTGTAGAACTCGCCGATGGCCTGGGGGTAGAGCGCTTCCTTCATATAAATCATGCCCATTCGATAAAAATAGCCGGGACGCTTCTTGTCGAGCCGTGAGGCGGCCGAAAGGTCGTGGAGGGCGGCGTCAAACTCTCCGATTTTGTTTTCCAGGGCGGCTTTGTCCGCCAGGGTCCGCGCGCGAGGGATGCTCCCGTCCGCCGGAACCCAGAGGGCCAGGGCGCGGGAAAATTCCGCCAGCGCCAAGCTTCGCCGCCCCAGCGACAGATCCCGGCGTCCCTTGGCGGAGAGGGAGTCGAACGATTCGGCTTTGACGCGGGGCGCGGACCAGGCGGCGAGGGCCAGGAGCGCCGCGGCCGCCAGCGCTTTTTTTGCCCGCAATTTTAGTCTTGCCAGCCGGGGAGCCATTTGCTATATTATGAGAAATCTATGGCCCTTTACGAAACTGTCGCTATTTTAAAGCCCACTCTATCCGACGCGGAAGCCGCCGAATGGATGGAGAAGACCCGCGCCGCGCTCACCAAGGCCGGCGGCGAAATCATCGGCCACGAGGTGTGGGGCCGGCGCAAGCTGGTCCACCCCATCGGCAAAGCCCGCGACGGCGTTTACCTCTACCTCAAGTACAACGCCGCGCCGTCGCTGATTAAGAAGCTCTCCCACGATTTTTCACTCGACGCCGCCATCATGCGCCAGGTGACCATGCTCGCCGTCGAGCGCGCCCTGCAGGAGAAGCCGGCCAAGGCCGCTCCCGCGGCGGCTCCGGCGCCGTCCGCCTCATGAGCGGCGTGCGCCTGCCCGAGCAGAACCAGGTCATGCTGACCGGCCGCCTCACGCGCGATCCGGACATTTTCTTCACGCAGCAGGGCACGGCCAAGTGCTTTTTCTCCGTCGCGGTCAATCAGAACTACAAGGACAAGGCCAGCGGCGAGTGGAAGCAGCAGACGACCTACGTGCCCGTCGTGGTCTGGCGCGAGGCGGCCCAGCGCTGCAAGGACAGGCTGCGCAAGGGCAGCCCGGTCCACATCGAGGGGCGGCTGCGCAGCCGCGACTTCGAGGACAAGAAGACCGGCGGCAAGCGCACCGTCCTTGAAGTCGAGGCGCGGCGCGTGCAGTTCCTGGCGACCGAGGAGAAAGATTCGTCCTCTTCCGGAGCCGCGGCGGCCGCCGCGCAGCAGGGCGCCGAGGCCGAAGAGTCGGCCGGCGGCGCCGAAATCGAGGAGGTTCCCTTTTAATGTCTTCACCTGAAACGCAGAAAACAGCAGAAGCTCCCGCGCCGGCCGCGTCTACGGCGACGGCGGCCCCGTCGTCCGCGGCGACCGCGGCGCGGCCGCGCCGGCCCGAGGGGCGGCGCCCGTTCGTGAAGCGGCGCAAGGTGTGCCGCTTCTGCGCCGAGAAAATCCGGGACGTCGATTTCAAGCAGATCCCGCTTCTTCGCTCGTTCCTGAGCGAAACGGGAAAAATTATTTCCGGGCGCACCACGGGCAATTGCGCCAAGCACCAGCGCGGCTTGACCCGGGCGGTCAAAAGGGCCAGAAACTTGTCCCTGTTGCCCTACACCTCGAACTGAGCCAGGAGAAGCTCCCATGAAGGTGATTTTACGTTCCGACGTGCCCACCCTCGGGCGTTCCGGAGACGTCAAGCAGGTCTCGAACGGCTTCGCACGGAACTATCTCATTCCCCGCCGCCTCGCCGCCGTCGCAGATCCCGCGGCCATGAAGGCCTGGGAGTCCAGCCGCGATCGCCGCGCCAAGAAAGCCCAGGCGCGGACGGAAGAGGCCAGGGCCCTGGCCGGCAAGATTTCCGGCGTTTCCCTGTCCTTCGCGCGGCCTTCTGGCGCCGAGGGCAAGCTCTTCGGATCGGTCGGCAAGACCGACATCGTCAAGAGCCTCAAGACCTGCGGCTATGCGGTCGACAAAAACGCCGTGATCTTGGACTCGCCGATCAAGACGTTGGGCGATCATGAGGTGGAGGTGCGCCTCCTGCCCGACGTGGGCGCCAAGGTCAAAGTCACGGTCGCGGCCCGGCAGTAAAGCCGGACCGCCCCGTCCGTCAGGCCCCGTTTTGCCCATGCCCGCTTCCGTCCAGATCCCGCCGCAGGCCCTGGAGGCCGAAAAGGCCGTCCTGGGCGCGATGCTCCTGTCCAAGGACGCGGTGGAAAAGGCCCTGGACATCATCGAGGACAGGGATTTTTACCAGGACTCGCATCGGCGCATCTATTTCGCCGCGCGCTCTCTCTACGAGCGGAACGAGGCCGTGGACGTGGTTACGGTCGGCGAGGAGCTGCGGCGCCAGAAGGCCCTGGACGACGTCGGCGGCATGGAGCTCCTGACCGACTTGGTCAATCGCGTGGCCACGGCCGCCCATGTGGAGCATTATGCGCGGCTGGTGCGCGACAAGGCTATTTTGCGCGAGCTCATCGCCACGGCCACAAACGTGGTCACGGCCTGCTACCAGGAAGCCAAGGAGCCCTCTGAGATTCTTGACGAGGCGCAGGCCAGCGTCTTAAAGGTCGCCGAGAAGCAGGTCCTGCGCGGGGTCTTGGACGTCAAGGCTCTGGCCCACGAGGCCATCGAGCAAATTGAGGCCGCGGTCAAGCGGCGCGAACGGGTCATCGGCGTGCCGTCGGGCATCGCCAATTTGGATCGCGTCACCGCGGGCTTCCAGAAATCCGACCTTATTTTGATTGCGGCCCGGCCCAGCCAAGGCAAAACCGCGCTGGCCTTGAACATCGCGGCCAACGCCGCCCTGAACCCCAAGAATCCCGTGCCCACGCTTTTTTTCTCGATGGAAATGAGCGGCATGGCCCTGATGCAGCGGCTTATGGCCTCAGACGCGCGCATCAACCTGCAGGACATGCGTACGGGCTTTTTAGCCCGCGACCGCTGGACGGCCTTGACCAGCGCCGCGGCCAAGTTCTCTGAAGCGCCATTGCGCATTGTGGATATGCCGGGCCTTTCGGTCACGACGGTGCGCTCCATCGCCCGGCAGAACGCCGTCGATTGGCGGCGCCAGGGCAAAGAACTGGGCTTGATCGTCATCGACTACCTCCAGCTCATGCGCGGATCGTCCTTCCGGAGCGAGAGCCGCCAGCAAGAGGTTTCGGAAATTTCCCGCGGCCTTAAGTTTTTGGCCCGCGACTTGAACATTCCGGTCATCGCGCTTTCGCAGCTCTCGCGCCGTCCGGAAGACAAGGGCCGCTCGGACGGCCGGCCCCAACTCTCCGATCTGCGCGAAAGCGGAGCTCTCGAGCAGGACGCGGACTTGGTCGCGTTCATTTATCGGGAGTCCTACTATAAGCGGGACGACCCGACCATCGATGAGACCAAGGCCGAGATTATCGTCGCTAAAAATCGCCAGGGTCCGACGGATGCTGTTCCGGTCCGATTTTTCCGCGAGTATACTCGGTTTGAGAATCTGATCGAAGGCGAGCCGGAGGCGGTGGGCATTTCGGAAGCCGTTTAAGAGATTGCCGGGGGGCGGGCTTTGCGCCCGGCTTCCGGACACAAGGAGGAATCGTGCGCGCGCACCCGCCGGGACTGCGTCCCACGTGGGCCGAGGTCGATCTCGGCGCCTTGCGCCGAAACCTGCGCGCCTTCCGTTCGCGCCTGGGCCCGGCCGTCAAAATCCTTTTCGTGGTCAAGGCCGACGCCTACGGGCACGGCGCCGCGGCCTGCGCGCGCGCGGCCCAGTCGAGCGGCCTGTGCGACTGGCTGGGCGTTTCTTCCGTCGAGGAGGGGGCCGCCCTGCGGGAAAAAGGCGTGCGCCTGCCGGTGTTGGTCCTGGGGAGCCTTTATCCGTTCGAGAGCTTCGCCGTCGCGGCGCGCTACGGCTTGACCGCGACGGTCGCGAGCCTTTCGGCCGCGAAAAGCCTGGCTTCTGCCGCGCGCCGCCGGGGCCGGCGCGTCTCCTGCCATCTTAAAATCGAGACCGGCATGGGCCGCATCGGCATGCGGCCCCCCGCCGCGGCCCAGGCCGCCGAACACCTGGAGCGCGCCTGTCCCGGCGCCCTCACCGGACTCTATACTCACTTGTCCTCTCCCGAGGAAAGCCCGTCCTACACGCGGCGGCAGTTGGCCGAATTTTCCCGCGCCGTCGCGGCCGTTTCAAGCCGCGCCCGCGGCCCGTTGCTGCGCCACGCCGCCGCCTCGGCCGCGGCCCTGCGCTATCCCGAGAGCCGCTGGGACATGGCGCGTCCGGGGCTGGCCGTCTACGGCCTTTATCCCGGCTTCGAGCCCGTCTTGACGCTTAAAACCCGCGTCGTGTTCCTGAAAACGGTGCCCCGGGGAACGGCCGTGGGCTACGGCGCCTCCTACCGGACCCGGCTGCGATCGCGTTTGGCGACTCTGCCTGTCGGCTACGCCGACGGCTTTTTGCGGGCGCTGTCCAACAGAGGCAGCGTGCTGGTGCGGGGCCGGCGCTGCCCGGTCGTGGGGAGAATTTCCATGGATATGGCCACGATCGACGTGACGAGAGTCCCCGGCGCGCGCGTGGGCGACGAGGCCGTCGTGTTCGGGCGCCAGGGCGCCCGGGAAATACCCATCCGGTCCGCGGCCGCGCTGGCGGGCGCCATTCCCTACGAGATTCCCTGCGGCCTGACGGCGCGGGTGCCGAGGATTTATCTCTCATGATCGAAACGTGGCTTTCCGCTTTGGGCGGCGCGGCGCTGGGCGTCATGGAATCGGCCGGGCAGTTCGCGTTCTTGGTCCAGTCCACCCTGCGCTGGATGTTCAAGTCCAAAATCGAATGGCGGCAGACGCTCATCCAGTGCGCGCGCATAGGGGCCGATTCCCTGCCGGTCACGCTTATGACCACTTTCTTTACCGGCATGGTCCTGGCGCTGCAGGGCGGAGCCTCGACCGAGCATTTCTTCAACCAGCCCATGTTCGTGGGCATGCTGGTGGGCTTCGCGATCGTGATGGAGCTCTCGCCGGTCATGACCGCGCTGGTCGTGGCGGGCCGCGCCGGAGCCGCCATCGCCGCGGAGTTGGGCACCATGAAAGTGACCGAGCAGATCGACGCGCTCTACACGCTGGGAACGGATCCCGTCCGTTATCTGGTCATTCCCCGAGTCCTGGCTTTTATCCTGGTCCTGCCCTTCCTTGTGGTCATCTCGGATTTCTCGGGCATCCTGGGCGGCTATCTGGTGGCCAAGGTCAAGTACCAGATTCCGCCCTCCGTCTTCTGGCACGACATCATAGACACCATGCGGGTGCGGCACTTCATGCACGGCTATATCAAAGCTTACGTCTTTGCCGTGGCCGTATCCTTGATCTGCTGCTACAAGGGCGTTACCGCGCGCGGCGGGGCAGAGGGCGTGGGCAAGTCCACCACCCAGGCCGTGGTTCTGAGCATGGTGGCGATTTTCGTTCTCGATTACCTGGCCACGGCCGTCCTGGTGGCCCTGGGCATCACATGATCGAGGCCAGGGGCGTGGTCAAGCGCTTCGGGCCGCGCACCATCCTGCGCGGCGTGGACATTTCCGTCGCGACCGGCGAGACGCTGGTCATCATCGGAGGCTCAGGCTGCGGAAAGAGCACCTTCCTCAAGTGCG
>JAGWJU010000287.1 GCA_028865585.1 Elusimicrobiota bacterium
AACCTGCGCGGGCTCTACCTCTCCACCGCCAAGCACGCCGGCAAAACCGAAAACTACGCTTTCACCCAGTTCGAACCGGCCGATGCGCGCCGCATGCTGCCCTGCTTTGACGAACCGTCGTTTAAATCCCGCTTCACGCTCACCGTCACCGCGCCCGCCAAGTACGCCGTCCTCTCCAACATGCCGGCCGAAAATGAGGAAATAAAGGGCGGCCTCAAGACCGTGCGCTTCGGCCAAACGCCGCTGATGTCCACTTATTTACTGGCGGTGGCCGTGGCGCGTCTGGAGTGCAAGAGAGGCCGCGTGGGCAAGACCACGGTCGCCGTGTGGACTAGGCCCGAGGACTTAGACCAGGCGGATTTCGCCTTGGCCGCGGCCAAGGCCTCCCTCGCGCGCCTCAACGCCTATTTCGATTTGCCCTACGAGCTGCCCAAGATGGACTTGGTGGCCGTGCCCGATTTTGCCGCCGGAGCCATGGAGAACTGGGGCGCGATTTTCTTCCGCGACTCGGCCATCCTGGCCCACCCGAAGCTTTCCTCGGCCAAGGCGCGGCGCCGCGTCGCGGAAGTGGTGGCGCACGAAATCGTGCACCAGTGGTTCGGCGACCTGGTCACCATGGAGTGGTGGAACGACTTGTGGCTCAACGAGGCGTTCGCCACGTGGCTGGCCTACAAGGTCGTGGACGATTGGAAGCCCGGCTGGCGCATTTGGCAAAGCTTCGAGCGCGGCAAGCGGGGCGCCCTGGCCGTCGACGCCTTGAAGAATACGCGCCCCATCTCCTCCGAGGTCGAATCCGTCGCGCAGATCGAGGCGCAGTTCGACATGCTCACCTACGAAAAGGGCGGAGCGATTCTGCGCATGCTGGAAAACTTCCTGGGCGAAAAAACATTCCGCGCGGGCCTGCGCCGCTACATCGCCAAGTACCGCTATAAAAACACCCAGGCCGCCGATTTGTGGCGCGAACTGGAAAAGGCGTCCGGGCAGCCCGTGTCCAAAATCGCGGCTGATTGGCTCACCATTCCCGGCTACCCTCAAATCGAAGTTTCTCCGCTTTCCCCGGACAATCGCCGCCTGCGCCTGACCCAGCGCCGTTTTTACGCGGTAGGAAGCGGCGCCGCGCAAAGCCCGATCTGGAACGCCCCTTTGGTGGTCAAGGCCATGGAGGCTTCGGGACCGCGGGAGCACCGCCTCAATCTTACCGCGGGACAAATGACGGTCTCGCTCCCTGGACGCGGAGCCGCCAAGTGGGTTTACCCCAACGCCGGGCAAACCGGCTTCCTGCGCTGCAAGCTCCATCCGGCGCTGCTCTCCGCCCTGGACGAAGCGGCCCTGCGCGCGCTCTCCCCCATCGAGCGTTCCGGGCTTCTCAGCGATCTTTGGGCCCAAGCCCGCGCGGGACAGCTTCCCCTGTCCAATTTTTTGGACGCGCTCATTCTGCTGCGCCGCGACGGCTCGCGCATGGTGACGGAGGATGTCGCCGGCTATTTGGGCGTTTTGAACGACCGGCTGGCCGGCGCGGAGGACAAGCCCCGCTTGGCGGCCATGGCTTCGGATATTTTTTCCGCGCGCTGGAAAATCCTGGGTTGGACTCCGGCTCGAGGAGAGGGCGACGAAAAGCGGCTCATCCGCGCGGCGTTTCTCTGGGCTCTCGGCGCCGTCGCCAAGGAACCCGAACTTCTCTCCCAGCTAGACGCCAGGGTCTCCGGCTATTTGCGCCGTCCCACAAGCCTTGATCCCGCCCTGGCCGGTCCCGTTCTCAATTTGGGCGCCCGCACCGGCGGCCGGGAACTCTTTGAACGGTATTTTTCCGCCCTCCAATCGGCAGGGACGCCGGAGTTGCGGGACAACCTTCTGCGCGCCCTGGCCGAATTCCAGGATCCCGCGCTGGCGCGCCGCCTGCTCGAAGCTTCTTTAGGCGAGCACGTGCGCGGACAGGACGCCTGGAAGCCCATCGGCATCCTGCTGGGCAATTCTGAGGTCCAAGGAGAGGCCTGGAGCTTCATCAAGACCCGCTGGGCGGACATCCGCCGCAAGATCGGCGACCACGCCTGCCGGAGAGTGGTCGAGGAGCTTTCCAATTTGTGGCGGCGGGAATGGCTTGAGGACGTCCGTTCGTTCTTCTCCCGCCCCGAAAACCGCGTGGACATGGCCCAACGGGCCCTGGATCAAAGCCTCGAATGGATAGAACTCGGCATCGGCTTTAAGGAATCCCAATCCGAGAACTTGTCCCGGTGGCTCGCGGGACGCCCGGTCCGCGATACGCGCTAAGCCGCTACTTTCGCCGCAGGACTTTCGTGCGGCGAACCCCGCCTTAAGCTCCCCGAAGTGCGAACGCGCTCTTACGCGCGGCCGCCGGACATCAGCCGTACGAATGCTTCGACGGCTTTTT
>JAGWJU010000288.1 GCA_028865585.1 Elusimicrobiota bacterium
GTGCCGATCCGTTCTCCACTCCCGCGGCGGCCGGGAAGGTTTCCGCGCCTTCGACCAAGGATCCCCGCGCGGGCGTACCCCCGCGCGCCGTTCTGGCCCCTCGGATCGGATCGCTCCTGGCCACAGTTCCTACTCCGCCGCCGCCTTCCGAGCTTCGCCGGATGAAGGCGCGCCCGACCGCCGTGGCGGGGCAGGACATGTTCCCGCGGGAGACGAGGCTCATCCGCCGAGAGCACGCGGCGAGGCTGAGCTACACCGTGGGCCTGCCGCGGGAGGCGGGGCGCTTCGTGCACGAACAGATCGGCGAGGACTGCGGCATCGTCGCGCAGCAGGAGGTGCTCGAGATCGAGGGGCGCGTCTTTGCGTCCCATCCGCTTCGGACGGAGAAGGCGCTTGTCGCCGCGGCGAGGCGCCAGGGGCTTCTTCCGCTTTCCGGAGACGGCGTGATTCCCAACTATACGGGCGACCTCCTGCAGGCCGCGGGCGTTCCCGTCGCCAAGCATTACCACTCTTTCGGGGACAGTTGGGCGCCCATCAACGCGGAGTTGGACGCCGCGCTTAAGAGAGGGCACCTGGTCATCGTCGGCCTCGACGCCGGCGTCCTGTGGAACAACGTTTTTTATCTTGACGGAGCGCATGCCGTTTTGGTCACGGGCGCGGAGGTCAGCCGCCTGAGCGGCCAAATCATCGGCTACTACATCAACGACAGCGGAGACTCTCCCGCTTTGGGCGGCCGCCTGGTCTCGGCGGCCCAGTTTCATAAGGCCTTCGACTCCTTGGTTGGGGGAAGCTTCATCGAGGTTCTCCAATGAGGAGGCTCTGCGTTCTGGCGGCCGCCGCGGCGCTCCTGGCGTCCTGCGCGAAAACTCCTAAAAAGGAAGGCGCTCTGGCGCAGGCGCTCTCCGCGGCCCTGCATTCTCCGCCGTGCGCGGGCGCGGTTCCGGGCAACTGGACGGCTTCGATACCCGTCCCTCTGCGCCAAGGCGGCGGGCGGGAGTTCGCCGTGTTCTTCTACGCCCTGCCGGAGCGCCTGGGCGATCGCCGGATGGGGACGGCCTCAGGCCGCGCGGTCGTCGCTCTGGGAGCGGACAAGGCCCTGTCCTGCGCGCGCGGCTCGGGCAGCCGTCCTGCGCTGGATCTCCTGGAACGGTTTTCGCCCGCGGCGCTGCGCCTGGGCGTCCCGGGCATCCAGGAAAAGCGCGCCGAGCTCCTGTCTTTGGACGAGCAGGTCGGCGCCGCCTACGCCTCCGGACGCCCGCCGGGCGCGTTGGCCGCGCGCTTCGCGGATTTGTTCTCGCTGCTGGCCGAGCCGCCCTTCCTGCGCGACTACGGCCGCCTTAATCCCGGCTTCTGGCTCTGGCTCAAGGGCCAGGGCGCCGCTCTGCCCGCCGGGCTTTTCTGAGCTAAACGGGCCGCGCTCCCGGGCGCGCTTGGCTTAATGCGAAGGTTCGATGTCCGGCGAAGAAAAGTAGCACATGACGTCGGAGCCAAGCGGCGCCCCGGCGGTGCCGGAAATCCTGACGATGATATAGCGCACCGTGGGATCGCCGCCTTGGTTCGGCATGCCGACCTCCTGATCGTAGGCGCGCGCGGCGTAGGTGTTGCCGTCCTGGCTTGAGACGAGCGCGGCGCCGTCTACGACCGCGCCGCGGACGGGGCCGAGGTAATGGTCGCGCAGCTGCTTCATGCGGCTTTGCGCGGCGGCCGCGTCGGCGGGGCTCAAGCGGTCGTAGCGGTCGGAGGGCAGGTCTCCCGCGGCCGGCGCCGTCGACTGCGCCCAGGCTTCCAGGAAGAATTGCGGAACGCGATGGCTTGGAAAAAGGGACCCGTTGGAGTCATCGACGGCGTAGCCGCCCAGGAGCAGCCGGGCGTAGGGCGTGTTGGGCGCCGCGGCGCCGTAGCAGCGGCCCGAGTGCCAGCCCGAGACGTCGTAGCGCTTGGCCGGGAAGCCTTCTTTGAAATAGGACTGCAGCTGGGAGTAGAAGGAGGGCGGCTTCGCGAGCGGGGCGGACCAGTCGTTTTGGGCCATCGCCGGCGCGGCCAGGGCCGCGGCGGCGCAGACGGCGGCCGCCAAGCGCGCGGCAGCTTTAAATTTCTTCATCGCGTTCTCCTTGAAGTTCGAAATCTTTCCCCATGGGCGTTGGAATTGTATCACGCGCCTCGGGGCCCGCGCGCGGGCCTTTGGGCACTTCCGCGGCGGCTAAGGGTCCTAGGACCTGGAGGACGCCGGCGTGGCGAGCGCTTGGCGCCGGGCGAGGATCATGCGCAAGAGGCCGATGAAGACGCGCCGCCCGGGCGTGTCTCCGCGCGCCAAGAGCGCGTCGAAGTGGCTGAGATTGCGCAGGATGACCCGCTCCATTTCCGGGAAGAACTGGTTCGAGAGCGGC
>JAGWJU010000289.1 GCA_028865585.1 Elusimicrobiota bacterium
CAAATCGCCGCAACAATGATCGGAATCATGGTCACGGCGGGAATGGGACGGTTTGGACGCCGACTCAGCGGCTGAGGCGCGGCAGGGAGCGTAGGCGGAGGCGGCCGCGCCGATGGTGCAGGCGTTGGAAAGAAGAAAATAAGCCGCTATGGAAAAAAAAGCGAGGAGTTTCTTGCTCATTGACGAATGGATTGTAGCATACTATTTGCGCAACGCCAATTTTAGGCCGTGAGCCCTGTTCCAGCGTGCCTTTTTAAATTTAAAGCTGTATAATCGAAGCGCCGATGAAAGCGGGGGACAAGCGCTCTAGGCCGTTGACACGGTTGATTTTGGGCGTCTTAGGAGCGTGTTGGATTTCGCGCCCCCTATCCGCGCGGGCGGCCGGGCCGGCCGAAGAGCCGGACTTCATAACCACGCGCCTGAGCACCATGAGCGTCCGCATCCCGGGCTACGCCCAAGTCGAGCCTCAACTGGCCTGGGGCCAAAGGCCGCCCTCCGGCTGTCCTGCTTCGGGCTTATGGCTTAAGGCGGCTTACTACGGCGCGGACGCCCAAGCCATCCGCGTCGGCATGCGGGGCAGCTTCAAGCCGGCGGGCACGGATGCGCCGCGCGGCGTGCCCGTCAGAGTCTGCGCCGTCTTTTCCCTGCTGAGATCGGACGGCGGCGAATCGGTGGCCCTGGCCGCAGCCGCCCCCCGGCCGGGCTGGATCAACGGCATGTTCGGCACGGTCGACATCCAGGGACCGATTGAATCCCTAATCGCCGTTCCCACGCGCGCCCTCATCGTCGATCACGGCGATTGGTGGGTGCTGGTACGGAACTCCCAGGGCCAAGACGTTCCGCGCCAGGTCGTTCCCGGACCTTCGCGCGGCTGGCAGACCTTCATCAAGCGCGGGCTTAAGGCGGGGGAAAAGGTCGTGATCGTCAACGCCTATCTGAAGTTCCACCGCAACGTTTCAAAGAATTACCAGCCGCCTGACTGATGCCGGAGCCGAAACCGACGGGTCTGCGCGCAGTCCTGCTGCGGCCCGTATTTTGGCTCCTGATTTATGGAGCCCTGCTCTGCTGCGGATTATACGCCTGGCTTAAAATCCCGGTCGAGGTCCTGCCCCGCTTCAATTTTCCCCAGATCAGCGTCATCGCCCACGAACCCGGGGCGGCCGCGGTCGAACTGGAAACGCAAATCGTCCGGCCCCTGGAGGGCCGCATCCTGGCGCTGCCGGGCATTCTCAGCGTGCGCTCGACCATGGGCGACGGCACGGTCGAGACCGACGTCCGCTTCCAACAGGGCAGCGACCCGCAGACGGATCTCCAGGCGGCCAACGGCGCCATAGACCTGGCTCGGGCGGATTTGCCCGCGTCCGTCCATCCTCTAGCCCAAATCATGGGCAACGCCATCAACGAGGTGGCCGATTATGCCGTCCGCATCCCTCCCTCCGTCGACCCGGCGCGCGTCCAACGCGCCATTCTGGCCGACGTCGTCCCCGCCCTGCGCGCGCTGCCCGGCGTGCAGCTCGTCAATCTCTACGGCGCGGGGCAGGAAGGGATATGGGTCCAGCCCGACTTGTCCGCCCTGCGCCGCTATAACGTCGGCGTGACGGCCCTGGTGCGCGCGCTTAAAGGGCAGGTGCTCCTGACTCCCGGCGGCTACGTGACGCAGGGGCATCAAGACATCTTCATCGAAGCGCGCAACCTTCCCGTTCATGCCGCCCAAATCAGGCGCATCGCCGTGCCCGGCCCCGGCGGTCCCATCCCTTTAGGGGCGCTCTCGCGCGTCACGCGCTCCGCTCTTCCTAGTTTGAACGCCGTGCTTCTGGACGGGCAGCCCGCCCTGGCCTTGAACGTCTTCAAGCAGCCCGGGGCCTCGACCGTGCCCGTCTCGCGCGCCGTGCAGGCGACCTTGGCCTCCACCTTGAACGAACTTCCGGCAGGAGTGCGCTGGATACGCACGTACAACCAAGGGCATTTGGTCGGCATCGTTGGAAAGGACTTGGGGATTAATCTCGCCGCCGGAGGCCTGCTCGCCATCCTGGTGCTTCTTTGGGCCTTGGGAGGCAGTCGCGACACTTGGATACTGGCGCTGAGCATCCCCATGTCGCTCTTGATGGGCGTAGCCGCCCTTTACGCCGCGGGCCAAAGCCTCGACTTAATGACTTTGGGCGCCTTGACGGTGGCCGTGGGGCTCCTGGCGGACGACGCCATCATCGTTCTGGAAAGCATCTATCATCGCTGGGAAGCGGGAGACGGGCATTGGGAAGGCATCAGGCGAGGCTTGAAGGACATCGCCGGCCCCGACGCGACCGGGACGCTGACGACCGTCTCGGTGTTCATCCCGCTGCTTTTCGTGGGAGGCTTGGCCGGGCTCTTTTTCATCCCCTTCGCC
>JAGWJU010000024.1 GCA_028865585.1 Elusimicrobiota bacterium
AACTTATCCGCCTCGGCCTCGAGGCGCTTGGCCTTGCGGCTGGGCTTGTACGGCGGCCGCATGGAATCCGTGTGACGGAACCACGCGTCCCGGAACAGGCGGTACTCCGTGAAGGCGATCTCCTCGTTGAGATAGACGGCGTCGCCGCTGCCGAAGCCCGCGCCGCCGTTGTCCGCCAGGGCCGTGGAGAATCCGTCGCCCGGGACGGGCCAAGCGAGCGCGATGGAAATCCGGGGCGCCCCGGTCCAGGAGAGGCCGAGCCACGGCCCGGACTGGGTGAGCCGCGGCTTCTGGCCGGACAAGCCGTCGATGCCGTAGACCATCATGGCCGGGCCGCTTTGGCCGGGCAGAGAACTGCGGTCGGCGCGGCCGGTGAACGAAAGAAACTCCTTCAAGTCCATCAGCTTGCCGCCGGAATCGTAGATAAAAAGCTTGAGATTTTGAGCCGGGACCGCTGCCGCGCCGGGCCGGGCTTGAACGTCCTGGGCTTTGGCGGGCGCGGCGGCGGCGCCGGATAAAAGCGCGGCCAGCAGCAGGCATGAGGCGGCCTTGGCCCGCGCCGGACTATCAGTAGCGGCCACGGTTTTTCAAGCGCCGGATCCAGAAACGCAATTCTTGCCAGTGGGCCGGCCCGAAAAACAGCGCGTAGCCGGAAAGTCCGGAGAGAAGCTCCAGGCGCCAGGCCGGGCCGGAAAAAAGGAAGGTCAGCAGCAGGTAAGCCCAGACCGCGGCGCCGATCCATTTGATCTTGACCGGAAAAAAGAAGAAGAGCAGGATCTGCGTCTCGGGGTTCAAGTGCGCGTAGGCGAGAAACAAGGCGGCGTAGATCGCCGTGTTGGACAACACGGCGCCGTAAAGCGCCGAGACCGCCGCGGTCGCCAGGGCGCTGACCAGGCATATCAGCGTGAAGCCGAAATCGCCCAGCATCCACTCCAGCTGGGGCAGGAAAACGAAAAGCCATAGGACCCAAATGAGGATCCCCAGCGCGTCGAACGCGTAGGGAACGAACAGGAACGTGACGGCGCGCCAGACCTGGCCGCTTAAGAGAAGCCCCGGATCGAGCACGAGCTGCGCGGGGAAGCGGGGGTTGAAGAAGTTCAGCAGGCCGACCGCGACGCTCATCCCGATGAGGAACTTGGCCAACCCGGGGATTTGGATGAAGCCCAGGCGCTTCTCCGCCTTTCCAAGCCAGGAAGGAATCACGGGCGCATCATACTAATTTTGTATAAAAGGAAGCATGGCGGCGCGCGGCGGCTGGCGTGAAAAAATCAGCGTCCGGTTCCCCGGAGCGAAGTTTGACGAGCCGCTTTCCCGCCATACGACGTTTCATATCGGAGGCCCGGCCGATTGCTACCTGGAGATCGGCAATTGCGCGGATTTGCAGGACTTCGCGGCGCTGGCCGCCGGACAGAAATTGCCCGTCTTTTTTCTGGGACAGGGCTCGAACCTTTTGGTGCTCGACCGGGGCATTCGGGGCGCCGTGGTCCGGCTCCGGGGCCGTTTCGAGGACATGGAGCTGCTGGCGGGCGCAAAGGTCCGCGCCGGCGCCGGGCTTCGCGTGCCCAAGCTGGCGAGCTTCTGCGCCCAGAAAGGCCTCGCGGGCCTTGAGCCTTTGATCGGCGTGCCCGGCACCGTGGGCGGGGCCCTGGTCATGAACGCGGGAACTCCGGACGGCGAGATCGGGCCGTGGACCGCGGAGGTCGAAATTTGGGACGAGAAAGGCCGCGCCCCCCGCGTTTTGCCGCGCGCGGAGCTTCGCTTCGGCTACCGGTCCAGCAATCTCTCCGGGCGGATCGTTCTGGGCTGCGTCCTGCAATTGAAGCCCGGGGACAAAGTTGATATAATGAAGCGCGTTCAAGGCTATCAGCGAAGACGCTTTCAAACTCAGCCCATCCATACTTACAACGTGGGATCCGTTTTCAAGAATCCGCCCGGCCGCTTCGTGGCCAGGATCGTCGAGGAGGCCGGCCTTAAGGGCCGGGCCCTTGGAGGCGCCCGCGTCTCGCCGAAGCACGCCAATTTCATCGAAAATTTTTCCGGAGCGACGGCCAAGGACGTGCTTGAACTCATCGAACTCATCCGGGGGGAAGTGCGCAGGATTTTCGCCATAGAACTCGAGCTGGAAGTGAAGGTCGTCGGTGAGGCTTAAGTCCCGCATCCGCCGCGGCCGCGCGGCGCCCCGGCCCATAATCCAAAAACAGGCCCGGCAAAAGCTCCTGGCCGCGGCCGCCGTCCTTGTCCTGGGCGCCTGCGCGGCCGCGGCGGCGGCCCACTTCGGCCGTCAATGGATCGGCGGGGGGAGCCGGCCGGCCGCAGCGAAGCCGCCCGAGCCCAGCCGGCCGCAATCTTATCCGAAGACGGCCGCCGCGCGCGTGACGCAGAAAGGCAAGCCGCTGGGATTTTTGTCCGAGAACGGGCGCGTGTTCCAGGCGCCGGCCTCGCTTTATGCCGGCGCGGTTCCTCAAGTCGAAATCGGCGGCTTGGATCCCGCGGGGCTCGGCGGAGTCGCCAAGTTTCTTGAAGCCGTGGCCCGCTCCCACGACGCCTCCTCCGCGCTGGTCCGCCTGAGCTACGTCTCGCCGCAGGACGGCTGGAAGGCGCTCTTCGCGGACGGGACCCAGGCGGAATGGGGGGATTTCCGCTGGACGGACCTCAAGCTCGAGCGCATGCGCCAGGTCCTTGAGGACGCCAAAAACGACTTAAGCGGCCCGGCGAACGTGGACTTGCGTTATTTCGGGGACGGACGCATCATCTTGCGGACGGCCCCGGCAAAATCGGTTTCCATGAGGTGATGGGCATGGCCAAGCAGGACGTGATCGCGAGCCTCGACATGGGCTCGAGCCGCGTGAGTTGTCTTATCGGTTCTGTGGAGAGCAGCGGCTCCATTCGGATCTTGGGCGGAGCCAGCTCCGCCTGCCGGGGCATCAAGGGCGGGGTGGTCATCAACATTCTGGAGGCCGCGCAGACGGTGACCCGGGTCATCGAAGAGGCGGAAGCCGCGGCCAAGGCCGTGGTGCGCAGCCTCTACCTGGGCGTGCGCGGCGCCCATCTGAAGTCGTTCAATAATCGCGGCGCCTTCAACATCGCGCGGACCGATCGCGAAATCACGCAGGAGGACGTGCAGAGCGTCCTCTCCAACGCCAAGGCCGTGCCGCTGCCGGGCGACCGGGAAATCCTGCACGTCGTTCCCCAGGGATTTTCCCTGGACAGGCAGAGGGGCGTTCCCAATCCCGTTGGGATGGAGGGTTCGCTTTTGGAGGTGGAAGTCCACATCGTCACGGCGTCCTCCGCTCATATCAATAATTTGGTCAAGACCGTCAACCAAGCCGGCTTCGAGGTCGCGGACGCGGTCTACGGGCTCTTGGCCTGCGGGGACATGCTCGTGACGCCGGAGGAAAAAGATTTGGGCTGCCTGCTCATCGATTTGGGAGGGCAGTCCCTGTCCTTGGGCGTGTACTCGGAGGGCTATCTGCGCTACTCCAAGGAACTGCCCATCGGCGCGGATTTCATCACGCGGGACTTGGCCATCGGGCTCCACACGTCTTTGGTGACGGCCGAGAACTTGAAGAAAGAGCACGGCGTGGCGCACCCCTCGCTCTTGAACGGCGACAACGAGATCGCGTTCAACGGCGTGGACGGCAGGACGCCCGGCCGCATCAAGACCTCGAACGTCATGGGCATCATCCTGCCGCGGGTCGAGGAAATTTTCTCCCTGGTCTCCGACGACCTGCAGGGCTCGTCCTACGCCGACGTGGTGGCGCCGGGCGGCGCCGTCTTGACGGGCGGGGGAGCCTTGATGAAGGGGATTTCAGAGGCCGCGCGGCAGGTGCTGGACATGCCCGTGCGCCCGGGCATGCCCCACCCGGATTTCTTCATCGCAGGCGACGAGTGGATTTCGCCGACCTACGCCACGGCTCTGGGTCTTCTGCGCGCCACGCAGGGGCCGTCCTGGAACTCCTTGAGCCGCGGCCGGCAGGTGGCGCGCAAGCGGCCCATGTGGATCCGGCGCGCGGCGTCCGTTCTCGAGGATCTGTTTTGAGAATCCAAATCAGCGAAGATTTGGCCGAGCATTCGGCCGTCATCAAGGTCATCGGCGTCGGCGGCGCGGGCGGCAACGCCATCAACCGCATGGCCGAGGCCGGCATCCGCGGCGTGGACCTGGTGGCGGCGAACTCGGACGCGCAGGACCTGCGCCGGAGCCTGGCCCACGTGCGCGTGCAAATCGGCGACAGCCTGACCCGCGGTCTCGGGGTGGGCGGCGACTCGACCAAGGGCCGCATGGCCATGCTGGAGTCGGAGTCCCAAATCAAGGAAATCCTCAAGGGCGCCGACCTTGTCTTCATCACGGGAGGCATGGGCGGCGGAACGGGAACCGGCGGAGCGCCTTTGGTGGCGTCCTGGGCCCGGGAGATGGAGATTTTGACCATCGGCGTCGTCACGCGCCCCTTCTCGTTCGAGAAAAGCACGCGCGCCGCCATCGCCGAGGAAGGCATCGGCGAGATGCGCAAGAGCGTCGACACCCTGCTGGTCATCCCCAACCAGCGGCTGTTCGACCTCATCGATTCGGACACGACCACGGAAACGGCTTTCAAGATGGCCGACGACGTGCTGCGCAAGTCCATCCAATCCATCTCGGACGTCATCACCACCCCCGGCATCATCAACATGGACTTGAACGACATCCGGGCCGTCATGAAGGACGCGGGCGACGCCCTCATCGGCATGGGCGAAGCCTCGGGCCCGGGGCGCGCCGAAGAGGCCGCGCGGGCCGCGGTCCACTCGCCGCTTTTGGAAAACGCCGCCATGGACGGCGCCAAGCGCCTGAGCGTGAACATCACCGCGCGCAAGACCAGCCTGCGCATGTCCGAAATCGACGAGGCCATGAGCATCATCGGCGGAGCGGCCAGCCCGGACGCCAAAATCAAGGTGGGCGCTGTTTACGACGAGAGCATGGAGGACGCGCTCCGCATCACGGTCATCGCCACGGGATTTCCCGGCACGAAGCCCCACCGCCGGCGCGCCGCGCTCGGGCCTCTGTCCGCGGAAGGGGGCGAAAAGATTTTGGGAGCGGGGACGGCTCTGGAGGCCGCTCTCACCGACGCGGGTTCCGACGGCTCCTCGCCGGCCGATCCGGCGGAGTGGCTCAAGCCGGCGTTTTTACGCTTCAAGGCGAGGAAGATTAAATAACATGGATTTCCCGTCCCTCATTCAAAAACTAGTCCAGAACCGCGGCAGCGATCTCCACGTCCGCTCCGGCGGGCCGGCCTACATCCGCGTGGACGGCGAACTCTCCCAGGCGGCCCCGGACGCGTTTTCCGAGGAGCAGATCGCC
The DNA here is from genome assembly GCA_028865585.1 of Elusimicrobiota bacterium. Taxonomy (GTDB): domain Bacteria; phylum Elusimicrobiota; class Elusimicrobia; order UBA1565; family UBA9628; genus JAGWJU01. The sequence goes on from JAGWJU010000024.1 coordinate 5,333, forward strand.
TCGATGCTGGCCTCCGTCGCGACGCCCAAGGCCAAAAAGGCGTTCGAACAGCGCGGCGAGTGCGACTTCTCGTTCGAGGTCAAGGACGCCGCGCGCTTCCGGGTCAACGCCTTCCGCCAGCGGCAGAGGCTCTGCCTCGCGGTCCGGCTCATCCCCATGCGGGTGCCCACCATCGAGGAGCTGCGCCTGCCCGTCGCCACGGTCAAGAAAATTTCCGACAACAGCCGCGGCCTGGTGCTCATGACCGGGGTGACGGGCTCGGGCAAGTCCTCCACTTTGGCCGCCATGATCGACTACATCAACGAAACGCGGGCCAACCACGTCATCACCATCGAGGATCCCATCGAGTTCGTGCACCGGGACAAGAAGTCCATCATCAGCCAGCGCGAAATCGGCGAGGACGCCGCGGATTACGCCGAGGGCCTGCGCATGGCCCTGCGCCAGGATCCCAACGTCATCATGGTCGGCGAGATGCGGGACTTGGAAACGACTTCCGCTGCGCTCACCGCCGCGCAGACCGGGCACTTGGTTTTCGCCACGCTGCACACCATCGACGCCATCCACACGATTTCCCGCATCGTGGACCTTTATCCTCCGCACCAGCAGCACCTGATCCGCGTGCAGCTGGCGGAGAGCTTGAAGGCCGTGATCAGCCAGCGGCTGGTCAAGGGCGCCAAGGGCGGGCGGGTGCCGGCCCTGGAAATCCTCGTGGTGACGGCCCACGTGCGCAAGCTCATCGAGGACAACAACACCGTGGGCATCGTGGAGGCCTGCACGAAGGGGCAATTTTACGGGATGCAGACGTTCAATCAGTCGCTGGTCAAGCTCTTCCGGGACGGGATCGCGACCGAGGCCGCCATCATGGAGGCCGCGACGAGCCCGGACGACGTCAAGCTGGCTCTGCGCGGAATCGAGCAGGAAGTCAGGCAAGGGGGATAAGCCATGTTCGCCGAAGGCTACATCGGAATCGCAGGAACCATCGGGGTGGGCAAATCCACGCTGACCGTGGAGCTGGCGCAAGCTCTCAATTTCGAGCCCATCCTGGAGGAGGTCGACGGCAACCCCTACCTGGAGAAGTTCTATCACGACATGAAGACCTACGGGACCATGATGCAGGTCTGGCTTCTGAACCACCGCTTCCGGCAGCACCGCGAGTTCGTCACGCGCATCAGCCTGGGGAAAATCCGCGGCGTGGTGCAGGATCGCACCATTTGGGAGGACACCATCTTCGCGCGGATGCTCAACGCCCACCCGGACAAGATCATCTCGGACATCGATTACAACACCTACCTGGATCTTTTCGACAACATGGTCCTGCGCGAGCTCGTGTTCCCGCAGCTTCTGATTTATCTCGATTGCCGTCCCGAGAAGGCCATCGAGCGCATCAAAATGCGCGGCCGGCCCATGGAGCAGAACATCGACCTGGACTATCTGCGCTACTTGAAGACCAATTACGAGCAGTTCATCGGGGAGATGGAGCGGGCGGGCGTGCGCATCCTGCGCATCAATTGGGAGAAGTTCATGCCGATTTCCGAGGTGGTCCGGATGGTCCACGAATATTCGCTTAAACCGTCTAGCTTCACCAAGTGGGTGCGGCCTCTGCGCCGTCCGCCGACCGACGGAGGCGCCAAGACGACCCGCATCGCCGCGCCCGGGAAGGTGAATGTCTAGCGCCGCGGCCCAAGACGCCGCGGCCTGGACCGAGGCGGAGGGGTTTTTTCGCGAGGAGCGCCTGGCCCGTTTGGGCGTCGCCCACGGCGTCACCACGCGGGCTTTGGGAAACATGAAAGACGCCAAGCTGCGGGCGGCGGCCATGGAGAAAGCCGGTCTCGGCGGGCGGCCCCTGTTCGTGCCGCATCAGGTCCACGGGACGCGCGTGGAGCCCATCGAGAGCGCGGCGCCTGGAGAGGCGCCCAAGGCGGACGGCTGGATTTTCCGCAGGAAGGACGTCGCCGCCGCGGTTTACGCGGCCGACTGCATGCCGATTTTCATCTGGGAGAAAGACGGCGCGGCTCTGGGCGTTTTTCATTCCGGCTGGCGCGGCACCGCGGCCGGCATGCCGGAGACGGCTGCGGCTGCTTTCCGCAATCACTATGGGCTCGGGGCGGACCGGCTGTGCGCCGCCGTGGGCCCGCACATCGGGCCGTGCTGCTACAAAGTGGGCGCGGACGTGGCCGGGCGATTCGACGCGGCGAGCGTGTCCCGCCGGAGCGGCGGGCTTTACCTCGATTTGGGCGCCGAGGCCAAGACTCGGCTCGTGAGGGCCGGCCTCGCCCCGGAGGCGGTCTCGGTGTGCGAGTCCTGCACGTGCTGCGAGAGCGCGACGTTCTATTCCTTCCGGCGCCAGAAAGAAGACTGCCGCATGATGGCGTTCTGCGCGTATGGCCATGGCTCTTGAAATCAAGCCGCGGCCCTGCTTGTCCCGCATCGCCGCCTACATCCCCGGCAAATCCATCGCGTCGGTCGAGCGCGAGTACGGCTTAAAGCGCGTGGTCAAGCTCGCTTCCAATGAAAATCCGCTGGGCCCCTCGCCCAAGGCTTTGCGGGAATTCCGGAAGTCCGCCGCGAAGGCGTTTTTGTACCCCGAGGGCCGAAGCCCCGAGCTGCGCGAGGCCGTCGCCAAGTTCCACGGCTGGAGCGCTACGGGCGTCATCGTGGGGAACGGCTCGGACGAGGTCATTCGCCTCGTGTGCGAGGCGTTTCTGGATCCGGGAGACGGCGCGGTCTTTTCCCAATACGCCTTTCTGCGCTTCAAGCAGCAGGCCCTCCTGATGGGAGCGGAACTGCGCGAAATTCCGATGAAGGGCTGGAAGCACGACTTGGAGGCCATGGCCGCCGCCGCCCAGTCCGGCGCCAAGGTCGTCTTCGTGGCCAGCCCCAATAATCCGACGGGCACCTACAGCACGGATGCGGAGATCTCGGAGTTCCTGCGCGCCGTTCCGCCCTCGGTGGTCGTCATCCTGGACGAAGCCTACTGCCAGTTCGCCGCCGCGCGCGGCGACTACCCCGAGAGCCTTCCCGCTTTGGCGCGGCGGCACCCCAACCTGATCGTTTTGCGCACTCTTTCCAAGGCGTACGGGCTGGCCGGCCTGCGGTTGGGCTACGGCGTGGGGCACCCCGAGCTTGTCGGCTGGCTTGACCGCATCCGCATGCCTTTCAACGTCAATTTGCCCGCGCAGAAAGCGGCGCTGGCGGCCTTGGAGGACAAGGCGTTCGTGGCCAAAAGCGTGGCCTTGGCGCGGCGGGAAGGCGCGAAGCTGGCGCGGGCCCTGAACGGCTGCGGCCTGGAGGTCATCGGGGACAGCGCGGCCAATTTCCTTTTCGTCCGCTCGCCCGTGCCCGGAGCCGAACTGTTCGAGTCTTTGCTCCGGCATGGCGTCATCGTGCGGCCGCTTGGCGAATACGGGCTGCCGCATCACCTGCGCGTGAGCATCGGCAGCGCGGCCCAGAACAAGGCTTTGGTTTCGGCCGTCAAAATCGTTTTGGAAAAGGCGCCCGCGGCGCTTCCCGTCTAGCATGGCCCGGAAAAAAAGAAAGAAGGGCTTCGTCATCGCGATGGACGGTCCGGCCGGGGTCGGCAAGTCGGCGGTCGGCCACCTGATCGCCAGGAAGCTGGGCTACGGTTTTCTCAACACCGGGGAAATGTACCGGGCGCTCACCTGGAAGGCCTTGGAGCGGGGGCTTCAACCTGAGGACGGCCCCTCCGTCGTGGCCCTGGCTCAAAAGCTGAAATGGGAATTTCGGACCACGGCCGACGGCACGCTGAAAACCTACGTGGACGGAGAAGACGTGGGCGCGCACATCCGGGACGAGCGCGTCAGCGCCAACTCCAGCGTCGTCGCGGCCCACGCCGGCGTGCGGCGCCTCATGTGCCGGCTGCAGCGGCGGCTGGGCAAGGACGGCGGCGTGGTCATGGAGGGGCGGGACATCACGACCCACGTCTTTCCGGACGCGGAGTTCAAGGTTTACCTGGACGCGTCCGTCGAGGAGCGCGCCGACCGCCGCTACCGGCAGCTCAAGGCCGCGGGCAAGCCCGCCGATCGGCAGAAAATCAAGGAAGGCATTTTAAAGCGCGACTTGAACGATTTGCAGCGCAAAATTAATCCGCTCTCCCGCGCCGCGGACGCGATGGCCATCGACTCGACGAAGTTGACTTTGCGCCAAGTGGCCAATAAAATATTGAGAGCCGTCAAGAATGCCTCATCCGCATGATCGCCTGCCTCCGTTCCACCGCGTCTGCCGATGGGTCATCAATGCCTCGGCGCGCGCTTTCTGGGGCCTCCGGGTCAGCGGCCTTGAGCACATTCCGGCGGACGGCCCGCTCATCATCGCGGGCAACCACGCCTCGTTGGCCGACTCGCCCTTTTTATTCTGCGCCGCCGGGCGCAGGCGCCTGGTCTCCTTCATGGCCAAGGCCGAGCTGTTCCGCAGCCCCGTTTCATCCTGGTTTTTCACGAACAGCGGCTGCATTCCTCTTGACCGCAGCCGCGGGGACGTCTCCGCGATGCGCGGCGCCCTCGAGCTTCTTGGGCGCGGCGGCTGCCTGGGCTTGTTCCCGCAGGGCACCCGCGCGCGGCCAGGCAAAGAGCCCAAACTCAAGCCGGGCTTGGGATTTTTGGCCGCGCTGGGCAAGGCTCCGGTCATCCCGGCCCGGCTCGTCGGCATGGACCGATTTCCGTTCGCCCGCCCGCTGGAGATTCGCTTCGGGCCGGCCATGGAGTTCTCGGGCGATCCGCACAGCCGCGAGGAATGCGTCGCCTTCGCGCAACGCGTCATGACGCGCATTTTCGAGCTTTAAAATTAGGGGGAGACTGACATGGAAGAAGGAATGGGGGAAAAATCGGGCGAGGAGGCTGCCGCGGAAGGCGGGGAAAGCATGCAATCCCTGCTGGAGCAGCAGGACATGCTCTCCAAGAAGCTTTCGGAGCGCCAAGTCGCCTGGGTGAAGGTCATCCAGGTCACCGACAAGGAAGTTTTGGTCGACATCGGGGAGAAGCAGGACGGCGCGGTGGCTCTTTCCGAGTTCGAGAAGGCTCCGGCCGCGGGGCAGCGCGTGGCCGTGGTCCTCATGTCCAGGCGCGGCGGCATCTCCCTCTCCCACAAGCAGGCGATTCTGGAGTTGGGCTGGCAGACCTGCCGCAAGGCCTACGAGGAGAAAGCCCGCGTGCGGGGACGCGTCAAGTCCTCGATCAAGGGCGGCTTCCTCGTGGACGTGGGCGGCGTGCCCGGCTTCATGCCGGCGTCCCTCGCCGACTTGCGGCCGGTGCGCAACCCGGAACGCATGGTCGGCACCGGCGTGCGCTGCACGATCATCGAGCTGAACGAGGCGAAGAAGCAGGTCGTCATCTCCCGCAAGGCGGTGCTCGAAGAGGAGGCCGGCAAGCGCCGGGAGAAAATCCTCTCCGAGCTTAAGCCCGGCCAGATCCGCATCGGCCGCGTCGTCCGCGCCGGCCCCTCGGGCGTGGCCGTGGACATCGGCGGCCTGGAAGGCTTCGTGCGCCTCTCGGATTTGGCCTGGGGCAAGCCGGACATGAAGGCGTTCGAGCGCGGCACGAAGCTGAGGCTTAAAGTCCTTTCAAAACCCGCGGAGGAGGGCGAGCCCGTGCTTTTCGGCGCCAAGCAGCTTCTGCCCAATCCGGCCGACGCCGTCGCCAAGAAGTATCCCGCCAAGACGATCGTCAAGGCCGAAGTTTTGGAAGTCCTTCCCGACGGCGTCAAGATCAAGATCACCGACAAGCAGGCCGGGTTCTGCCCCTTGCGCGAATGCGAGGAGGGCGCGGCCTACAAGCCCGGAGACAGGGTTTCGGCCGTGGTCCTGGGCGTGCGCCCCGAGACCTTCGAGGTCAGCCTCTCGCTCAAGCGCTACGCCGAAATCGAGGGGCGCAAGAAAGCCGCCCAATACCTGGCGCCGCCCAAACCGTTGACGCTGGGCGATTTGCTCTCGCCCGGAGGCGAATGAAGGCCGCGGCGGCCGCCGGCCGCCGTAAGACGGTTCTTCGCGCCGGAGGGCGATGATCGCTTATCGCGGCGGCAGGCTTCATCTGGAAGGCTTGCCGGCCAAAAG
>JAGWJU010000290.1 GCA_028865585.1 Elusimicrobiota bacterium
GCCTTGCGGATGAGGCCCGCGCGGTGCATGAGCTTGGCCGAGACGTTGTCGGCGTCGGAGGGGGCGTCCCGCAGAGTGGGAATCAGGGCGCGGCTGAATTTCATGGGGGCGGTCCTTAGCGGCGCGCGGGCGGGACCGCGGGCGCGGACGCCGCCGGCTTGCCGGGAATATCGTCACTTTTCTTGATGCGCAGGATGTCGTTGTACGTCGCGAAAAGGAGCAGGGAAATGAGGAAGGCCATGCCCACGCCGTTGGCGGCCGAGACCATTTCCTGCGTGGGCTTGCGGCCGGAGAGACCCTCCCAGACGTAGACCGCGGCGTGGCCGCCGTCCAAGAGCGGGATGGGCAGGATGTTGAAGAAGCCGATGGCCACGGAGATGAGCGCGATGAGAGACACGAGGTCCGCCCACCCCGAATGAGCCGCCCGGCTGACCATCTGCACGATGCCGATTGGTCCGGCCAGATCCGGGCGCTTGCGGTTGTAAATCTTGGAGGCCAGGGTGGTGACCGTCATCTTGGTGATGTCCCAGCACTCCTCCCCGCCTTCCTTGGCCGAGCTCAGAAGCCCGATGCTCTGGTAGTTCTCGTCCGGCAGGATGCCGATGATGCCCAGGCCCGTGTCCGGATCCTTCTTGGGCGTCAGGAAGATTTGGCTCTCGATGCTGCCCCGATCGTAGGTGATCGCGATGCGCTTATCGGTGTAGCGATGCACTGTCTCCGCCAGGACGTTCCAGGAGTTCACCGGAATGCCGTCGACGCCCTTGATGACGTCGCCGATCTTCAGGCCGGCCTTCTCGGCGGGAAATCCGATCATCATGTTGCCGATCTTCGTGGTGGTCGAGGGGATGGGCATACCTTTCAAGTAAAAAACTCCGGTGAACAATGCGAAAGCCAGCAGATAGTTCATGGCCGGACCCGCGGCCACGATCATCAGGCGCCGGCGCCAGTTCTGCCCAAAGTACTCGTCGGACTTGCCGGTGCAGTTCTCCAACTCCTCGCCGGCGGGTTTGACGAAGCCGCCCAGGGGGAACAGGCAGATGGAAAAGCGCGTGCCGCTGCCGCCGGTGATTCCCAACAGCTCCGGCCCGAATCCGAAGGCGAATTTTTCCACCCGTACGCCCAGCAAGCGGCAGAGGAAGAAGTGGCCCGACTCGTGCAGGAAGATGACCAAGCTGAAGGTGAGCACCACCGCCGCGGTCGATTGCAGGAAATGCATCGGCGTCAGCGCCCGCAGAACTCCCGCGCCTTGGTCCTGGCCCAGCGGTCGATGGCCTCGACTTCGTCGAAGTCCGGCAGGCCCGCGGGAGCGCGGTAGAGCTTCATGGTTTTTTCGATGACCTTCGCGATGGAGGTAAAAGGAATGCGTCCGTCCACGAAAGCCGTCACCGCGACCTCGTCGGCGGCGCTCAAGACCGCGGACATGGCCGGGCTCTTGGCGGCCTCGCGCGCCAAAGCGAGGCAGGGGAAGCGGCGAAAATCGGGCTTCTTGAAGGTCAGCTCGCCCAGCTTGACCAGATCCAGGGGCTCGACCACGCTCCGGGTCCGGCGCGGATAGGTCATGGCATACTGGATGGGCAGGCGCATGTCCGGCAGGGACATCTGCGCGAGCACCGTGCCGTCGGTGAACTCCACGGCCGAGTGCACGATGGACTGGGGATGAATCACGATTTCAACCTGGTCGCGCGTCAAACCGAAAAGGTTCATGATCTCGATGGCCTCGAAGCCCTTGTTCATGAGCGTCGCGCAGTCGATGGTGATTTTGCGGCCCATCTTCCACGTCGGGTGCTTCAGGGCCTGCTCCACCGTGACCTTGGCCAGGCTGCCCTTGTGCTTGTAAAAAGCGCCGCCCGAGGCCGTCAGGAACACCTTGCGGATTTGCCTCGTCAGGCCGCCGGTCAGGGCCGCGGTTGAGTCGGATCCGCCCTGCAGGCATTGGAAGATGGCCGAAGGCTCGGAGTCGACCGGGATGATCTGGCCGCCGCAGCGCTTGGCCTCGGCCATCAGCTGGGCGCCCGCCATGACCATGGGCTCCTTGTTGGCTAGGGCCACGGCCTTGCCGGAGCGCAAAGCCGCCAGAAGGGGCTTGAACCCCACGCCGCCGACCAAGCTCATCAAAACGAGGTCCACGTCGGGGCGCGACGCGATGTCGACCAGGCCCTCGGCGCCGGGCCGTTCGTGCGTGCAGAAGCCGTTGAGGTTTTGCTTCAAGCGCGCCGCCGCGTCCGCGTCGAAAAGTGAGACCGCCTTGGGCTTGAACGTCCGGGCCTGGCGCGAAAGCAGGTCCGCGTTGCTGTGGGCCGAGAGCGCCACCACCTCGAACTCTCCCGGCATTTGGCGCACCACGTCCAAGGCGTTGACTCCGATGGAG
>JAGWJU010000291.1 GCA_028865585.1 Elusimicrobiota bacterium
GGCGTCGGAGATGGCGATGAAGTGCTCGAAGAATTTGGAGGCCATATCCTCGTAGGCGGGGTTGTCCTTGGCCAGCTCCAAGGCCATGGAGAGCATGGTGGCGCAGTAAAACGCCATCCACGCCGTGCCGTCGGCCTCCTCGAGGCAGCCGCCGCCCGGCAAAGGCTGCGAGCGGTCGAAGGGGCTGATGTTGTCCAGGCCCAAAAACCCCCCGGAGAAGATGTTGCGGCCGCGCGCGTCCTTGCGGTTGACCCACCAGGTGAAGTTGAGCAGCAGCTTCTCAAAGGCGCGCGACAAGAAGAGCCGGTCGCCGCGGCCGTTTTTCTGCGTCGCGCGGTAGACCCGCCAGCAGGCCCAGGCGTGGACGGGGGGGTTGGCGTCCGAGAAGGCGAACTCGTAGGCGGGCAGCTGGCCGTTGGGATGCATGTACCACTCGCGCATCAGGCGCACGAGCTGGCCCTTGGCGAAGTCCGGGTCGACGTCGGAGAGAGCCACGCAGTGGAAGGCCAGGTCCCACGAGGCGAACCAGGGATACTCCCACGTGTCCGGCATGGACAAGACGTCGCGCGCGAAGACGTGCGTCCAGCCCGCGTTGCGGCCTTGGCGGCGCTCGGGCGGGGGCGCGGGCTGGGCCGGGTCGCCGTCGAGCCAGTTTTTCACGGCGTAGAAGTAGAACTGCTTGGACCAGCACAGTCCCGCGTAGGCCCGGCGCGAGACGGCTTTCTCCGCTTGGGAGAGCGCGGCCGGAACGCGCTTGGCGTAAAAAGCGTCGGCTTCGGCTTGGCGCTTGGCGAACATCTTGGTGAACTCGTCCGAAAGCGGCGCGGCCGGGGCCTTGCCCTCGGCGCACAAGCGCAGGCGCAGCACGCGCGACTGCCCGGATGGGATCTCGAAGCGGTAGAGGCCCGCGAACTTGGTCCCCGGGCCTTCGGCGCTCGCGGCCTCCTGTCGGCCGCCGACGACGGCGTCGTGAAAGGCGTCCTTGACCCGCGGCGAGGGGTTCTCGGCGCCGAAGAGCCTTTTAAAATTGGTGTCGTTTTCGGTAAAGAGCGGCTTGGGCGGGCGTCCCTGCGGATCGTGGCTTAAGAAAAGCCGCCAACGGCCCAAAGTCTCGTGCTCGGCCAAAACTTGGAGGAAGGGCGCCGGGGCCAGGGAGATGCGGGGTTTTTGCGGGATGTCCTCGTCCTTCACATCGCCCCAGGACCAGGTGTTGCGAAACCACAGCGTGGGCAAAATCCAGAAGGGCGCCGTCTCGGGGCCGCGGTTGGCGGCGGTGAGGCGAATCAAGACGTCGTCCGGCGCGGCCTTGGCGTACTCCACGGTCACGTCGAAATAGCGTCCCTGGGCGAAGACGCCCGCGTCCTCCAGCTCGAACTCGGGCTCGCTCAGGCCGCGCGCTTTGTTTTCGGAGACCAGGCGCGCGTAGGGGAACTCCGCCTGTGGGTAGCGGTAGAGCGCGCGCATGTAGGAGTGGGTGGGCGTGCCGTCCTGGTAGAAGTAGCACTCCTTCACGTCCTCGCCGTGATTGCCCTCGGCGTTGGCGAGGCCGAAGAGCCGCTCCTTTAAAATCGGATCCTTGCCGTTCCACAGGGCGGGCGCGAAGCACAGGCGCCCTTCGCGATCGCTCCAGCCCAGAAGCCCGTCCTCGCCCCAGCGGTAGGCCCGGCTGCGCGCGTGGTCGTGGGGAAAATAGTCCCAGCACGCCCCGCCCGCGGAATAATCCTCGCGCACCGTGCCCCACTGCCGCGCGGACAGGTAGGGCCCCCAGAGGCTCCAATCCGCGCGCCCCGCGGCGAGATCCTTTAAGCGGCGGGACTCGGCGTCCGAAGGCGCTGGTTTTCGCGGGCTCATGGGATTTTCAGGATTATTGGGCGAGGAGTTTGGCCGCGGCGCGATCGATGAGCCAGAGCAGGCGTCCGCTCGCGGGATTGACCCGCGCGGCCGGAAGCCGGCGGTCGCCTTCCTTTATAATGCGGCGCAAAATCTCGGCCTTCTCCTCGCCCGCGGCCAGAAAGACCACCTCGGCCGCGGCGTCCAGGACGGGGTAGGTGAGCGTCAGGCGCCAGGCGTTCTGCGAGGGCGCCCAGTTGGCGCAGGCCAGGCGCTCGGTCTCATCCAATGCCCGGCTTCCGGGAAACAGGGACGCCGTATGCCCGTCCGGGCCCAGGCCCAGCCAAATCTGATCGAAGCGCGGCACGCCTTCGTCCTCGAGGGCGAAGGCCTTGGTCAAGGCCGCCTCGTAGCGCCGCGCGGCTTCCTCGTGATCCGGCAGCTCGGCCTCGAAGCGAAACACGTTGGCTTCGGGGACGGGCACGCCGGACAAGAAGGCCTCCTGCGCCATGCGGTAGTTGCTGCGCGC
>JAGWJU010000292.1 GCA_028865585.1 Elusimicrobiota bacterium
CCTTTATGGCTCGCAGCGGCTAACGGCCATTTGAGTGCAGTTAAGTTTATAGTGGAGCACGGTGGAAATATTTTGGCGACGGCAATTGATCACAGTACTCCAATTAGTATTGCCAATAAATACGGCCACCCCGACATCGCCGTCTACCTTGAGCAAGTCTTGGCGCGGCAAAAAGCGGGCGGAGCGCAAGATTCGTTGGCGCAGAGCGAGCCCGCAGCGCCGCCCGTAGCTCCCGCTTCTTTCGCTTCGCCTGCCCCCAGCATTCCGGCGGCCGAGCCGCAATCTGAGTTTTCTCTTTCGTTGGGTCAGCCCGACTTCCACGAAGCCCGGCACGCGGACGACTACGCGGTCGTGGTCGGCATCACCAAGTACCAGAACCTGCCGCCGGCCGAGTTCGCGGCCCGGGACGCCGAAGCCGTGCGCAACTATCTTTTGGCGCTGGGCTATCCCGAGCGCAACATCGCGTTCTTGACCGGCGACCGCGCCACGCGCACGGGGCTGGTGAAGGAAGTCGAGTCCTGGCTGCCCAACAACGTCGACTCCAAGTCCACGGTCTTCTTCTACTACTCCGGCCACGGCGCGCCCGACGTCGAGAGCGGCGCGGCCTACCTGGTGCCCTGGGACGGCGACCCGGAGTATCTTTCGGACACCGCCTATCCCTTGAGCCGCCTCTATAAGGAACTCGGCCGGCTGCCCGCCAAGCACGTCCTGGTGGCGCTCGACTCCTGCTTCTCGGGCGCGGGCGGGCGCTCGGTGCTGGCCGCGGGCGTGCGTCCGCTGGTGACCGAGGTGGACGAGGGCTTCGTCGATGACGGCGGCAAAATCGCGGCGCTCTCCGCGTCGCGCGCGAACCAAGTCTCTGGCGTCCTGCCCCAGGCCGGGCACGGGCTCTTCACCTACTATCTCTTGAAGGGCCTTGACGGCGGCGCGATGAACGCCTCGGGCCACGTGACCGTCCAATCGCTCTACCGCTACGTCCTGCCGCGCGTCCAAGACGCGGCGCGCCGCGCCAACCGCGACCAGGCCCCGCAGCTTTGGCCCGCGGACTTAAGCGCCTCCTCCGACCTCGTCCTGCGCTGAAAACATCGGGCGCGATGCGCCGAAGCCGGAAAAATATCGTAGAATCCGGCCATGAATCCGCCGCCCGGCCCGGCCCCGGACCAAAGGGCCCTCGATCGCGCCCGGCGCGCCTCCCCCGCGGCCTTCAAGCGCCTGGCCGCCAAGGACTACGACCACCCCGACGTGCAGTATTGGGTCAAGGCGAGCGGCACGCTCTATTGGGCCGCGGCCATCCTGGGCGTCGCCTGCATCCTGGACACTTTGCACCAAAGCTTTTCCCAGGGCCTGTGGCGGCCTTTCGAGCCGCTCTACTATCTTTATTTTCCGGTGCTGACGGCCTACGCGGCCGCGCGGGACCGGGAAAAGCGCGTGCGCCGCGCGCAGGAATACGAGAAGCGCATGGGCGATCTTTTCTTCTGGGCCTGGATCGGCGTGGTGTTTTTGATTTGGATTCGGATGTCGATGCACTACGCGGCGTCCATCCCGCCCACCTTGAAGCCGACGATGGTCATCGTCTTGGGCGTGTTCGCGGGCGTGAAGGCCGCGGCCTGGAAGTGGCCCATCACGCCCTTTGATCCGGACGACCCCAACGACCCGGACGCGCCGCCGCAGCCCGCGCCAACGCCCGGCCCCGCCCCGCTGCCGGGGCCTGACCCCAGCCCGGATCCTAACGATGTCCAAGCTCAGCGAACCAAAGTCCTGAGCTACGTCCAAGCCAACGGTAAAATCACCACCGCGCAATGCGAGGAACTCTTGGGTTTCTCTGACCCTAGACCGGCGCGGCGCCTGCTTTCCGAAATGGTGGACGCCGGTCTGTTGGAGCGCTTCGGAGCCGAGCGCGGTCCCAATGTCGCCTATCGTATTCCAAGCAATTAAATCGAGAATCCAGATAGGCAGACGGGATAGGCAAGATAGGCAGCAGATAGGCAACTAGATAGGCACAGATAGGCAAAACGCATATAAGATAGGCATTCAGATAGGCAAGATAGGCAGATAGGCGCGCCTATAGTTCGGCAGGAGCGGCCTAAACGTTAAGCCATCTCATTACTAGGTTACAATAGAAGACTATGGCGACAAGGCACACCAACCTTTTGGCTCTCTCGATTTTCATTCTCCTCTCCGCCTGCTCCCGCGCGTCCTTCCTTTATAAGCCCAACAAGCCGCTTTGGGCGGGGCACGACGCCCGGGCGCCGCTCTTTCCCGCGACCGCGGCCGTGCTGCCCCTCATCGATCTGACCCGTCCCGCCGCGGGCGAGCCGGACCTGGTCCGCGCGCCGGCGGGCTCCTGGCCGCAGCTCT
>JAGWJU010000293.1 GCA_028865585.1 Elusimicrobiota bacterium
CCATCCTCTGCGCGCGGAATCCGTGGCTTGGATCACGTAGCGGCGAGACGTGCTCTCGGGCGTTTTCTACCTGGCCTGCCTCCTGTTCTATCTGCGCCGAGAGTTGAAGGCGTCGCTGGCCTGCTTTGTCCTGGCCTTGTCGGCCAAGGCCTCGGGCGCGGCGCTGCCCGCGGTGTTTCTGATTCTGGACGTCTATCCTCTGCGGCGGTTGTCGGCCGGCGCGCGCGGCCGGCTTGCGCCCGAACGCCGCCCGGTTTTGCTTGAAAAAATCCCCTTCTTATTTTTTGCCGCGGTTTTCGGCGCCGCCGCTTTTGCCGGCCAGCGCGCCTCCGGGGCGCTCATCTCGTTAGGACGCGCGGGCTTGGCGGAGCGGTTCCGGCAAGCGCTTGTCGGCTTGGCGTTCTATCCAGTCAAAACTTTTATTCCGATTCATCTCTCCCCCCTCTATGAGATGCCGCAGGGCTTCCGTATTCCGTCAATCGAGGTTTGGGCCGCGGGCGCTTTCGTGCTGATTCTCTCCGCCGTTTTCTGGAGCTTGAGAAAAAAATGGCCGGCGGCCTTGGCCGCGTGGGCGTGCTACCTCATCTTGATTTTGCCGCTCTCGGGTCTTTTTCCGTTGGGCCGGGAACTGGCCGCCGATCGCTACAGCTACTTGTCCTGCCTGCCCTGGGCCGTTCTGGTCGGAGCCGCGACGCTGGCCGTGTCCAACCGTCTGGGCCGCGCCGGCCAAAAAATCTTGTTCGCCGGCGCGGCCGCTTTCGTTTGCGGACTGGGAATCTTGACTTGGCGCCAGTCCGAAGTTTGGCGCAGCTCCAAAACGCTCTGGGGCCGGGTCGTCGCCTTGAATCCGAACTCGGATGTCGCGTATGACGGCCTGGGGCTGGCGCTGGCCGCGGAAGGGAAACCCGCGCAGGCCGCCGCCCAGTACGAGGCGGCGCTGGCGATTAATCCCGGCTACGCCAAGGCGCACAATAATTTGGGCGACGCGTTGGCCGCGCAGGGACAAACCGCGCGGGCCGTCGCGGAATACCAAGATGCGATCCGACTTGATCCGGGCCTGGCCCAAGCCCACTACAATCTCGGCTTGACGCTGGCCGGCGAAGGCAGGCGCGCCGCGGCGGCGGCCGAATACGAGAGGGCCATCGCGCTCGCGCCGGATTTCGCCCCCGCCAGGGTCAATCTCGGCAATCTCCGGGCCAGGCAGGGAAAATTTAGGGCGGCCGAGGCGCAGTACGAGCGGGCGCTGGCCGCCGATCCGGGTTTCGCCCCGGCTCTGGAGAACCTGTTTTACTTGCGCCGTAAAACGGCCGGGCCGTCCCATTTCCCGATGGGCGGAACAAGCGCCGGCCTCAAAACAGGCTTTTGATATGCGCGGCAGCGGGGAGGCCCTTCGTGGCGGATAATCCGGGCAAAGACAACGGGGTTTTCTGCGTCCTGCCCTGGACCCACATGGCCGTTCAGCCGGACGGCGGGGTGTTTCCGTGCTGCGGCACGTTCAGAACTGCCGAACCCATGGGAGACTTGCGCCGGCAGGAACTCAAAGACATTTGGAATTCTTCCGGCATGAAGCGCCTCAGGCTCAACATGTTGGCGGGCAAACGGAGCGCTTCCTGCGCGGACTGCTACGAACGCGAGAGCGCGGGGCTCTTTAGCCCGCGCCAGTCCGCGAATCGAGACTACGCGCAGCACAAACAGCGGGCGGCCGAAACCAAGCCCGACGGCGGCCTCGACTCCTTCCAGATGGCCTATTTGGACCTCCGTTTCTCGAACGAGTGCAATTTCCGCTGCCGCATCTGCGGGCCGTGGTTCAGCACCTCATGGTACGCGGATAGCCGGGTGGCCGCCGAATGGGACGAAGGCATGCGCCACAACCTTTTCCACAAGGTCTTGCGGCCCAGCGGCGATCCGGAGCGCTTGTGGCGGCAGATTGAGCCGCATTTGGACGGCCTAGACGAGGTTTATTTCGCGGGCGGCGAGCCGCTGATTATGGAAGAGCACTACAAGCTTGTGGAGGCTCTGGCGGAACGGGGGCTTTTCCACGTCCGGCTCTGCTACAGCACAAATTTGTCCGTGACCGGCCGGGGCGGCAAGGACGTCCTGCCTCTTTGGGCGAAGTTCAAGGACGTGCTGGTCACGGCGAGCCTGGACGGCGCCGGCCGTCGGGGCGAATACTTAAGAAAGGGCCAGAACTGGGAGAGCACGGTGGAAAACCGCCGGCGCATGATGCGCGTCTGCCCGAACGCGCGCTTCTATCTCGCGCCCACCGCCTGCGTTTTCAACGCCCTGCATCTGCCGGATCTGCATTGGGACTGGCTGGAGCAGGGGCTGGTCGAACCC
>JAGWJU010000294.1 GCA_028865585.1 Elusimicrobiota bacterium
CGGGAAGGCGCAGGCGAAGCCTCCCGGCCAGTCGCGGGAACCGTAGTTCTCCAAGGCCAGCACCGGAAGCCCCGCGCGCATCGCTTCCATGGCGTTTAAACCGTAGCTTTCGTGCACCGAGGGCGAGACGAACAGGCGCGCGAGGCGAAAAAACGCCCGCTTATCCTCCGGACCCAAGTAGCCGGGGAAAAATGCGCGGACCCGCCGCAGCTTTTGCGCCGCCGCGCGCACGCGGCGGGCGTAGGTCTCGCCGCGCATGAAGGCCGGCGCGCCGCAGACCAGGACGCAGGCGTCCTTGTCCCGAAACTCTCCGCGGCGCTCCAAAAGCAAGAGCGCCTCCAGCAGGTGTTCCACTCCTTTTTCCGGGGAAAGGCGGCTCAAGGTCATAAGCACCAGGCTTTGCGGGCCGATCTGATAGAGATCCTTGAGTTCCTCAACGGCGCGCTCGCGCGGATCTCGCGGATCCCCGCCCCAAGCGCCCCAGGGGATGACGCGGGCCTTGGCCGCAAACTCCCGCGCCGGAAGCACAACATCCGCGCAGGCGCCCCGCGCGACCTCGGCCATCGCGCGCGAGGGAAAAATCATGCGCGCCGAGAAGCGCATCGCGCGGCGCTGCTTATCGAAGACCAGCTTCAGCACGTCGGGAACCAGGTCCGCGCCGCCGAGACGCTCGTAGAACCGGATCGCGGCGGCGGTGGAAATCGCGCCTCTCAAATACATCCGGCAGAAATAGTCCGCCACATCCACGTGCCAAAGCGTGGCGGGCCGGTAGCCCGCGCGCCACAGCGCCTCCAGATCGGGCGCCTCGGAAATATCGTTGACGACGACCGCCGTGGACTCCGGAGGAAAGAGGCTCGTCCGTTCCAGGAGCCAGCGCGTCGTCTCCCGCTCGAACCGCCGGCAAAACCGCGCGTACTCCATCTCGGAAAATCCGACCAGGTCGGGCGCGCCCGCCCCGGGCTCCCCGCCCAGCCGGACGTAGTCGACGCCCGGCGCCGGACTCTGCGCGCCCGCGCCCAGGGCCGTCACCTCGAAGACGCCGGCTTCGGCCCAAGTCCGCGCCAAGTTTAGCCCCACCATGGCGCCGCCGCCCAAGGGCGTTCTCTCCATGGGATAGCCCAAATGGCTGCCGATAAAAACCATGCGCCGCATGGCGAAAGCGCGCGTCAGGGCGCCGCAGGCGCGGGAAGCTTTTGCGCCATGAGCCAGCGGGCCCACCGGCTGTTCGCGTAAGCCTTGATCCACGCAAGATGGCCCATGCCGGTCATCTCCGTATAATGGAAGGAGGGCCGGCCCTTGAAGGCGGCCGCGATGCGCCGGTCGTCGGCCACCGAGACGAGCGGATCGTCGGAGTCGTGAAACACCCAGGTCGGCGTGTTTCCGATATCGTCGGCCAAAACGGCATAAGGATCTTCGCCCGGAACCAGGTCGATGGCCGGGGGAATCTCGGGAATCGACGCCGGCGAGTGGATGGCGCCGGAAATCGGGGTCAGGGCCGCGAAAACACCGGGGTGCTCCGCGGCCATCCGCCAAACGCCGTAGCCGCCCATGGAGATGCCGGTGAGGTAAATCCGCCGCGGGTCGCCGTTGAATTCTCCCATCTCCTGTTTAAGAGCGTCCATCGCGAGGCCGGTCATGCCGGGAGTCGTCCACCAAAAGCCCGCCGGACATTGCGGAAAAACAACCACCGCGGGGAAGCGCCCCGGATGCTCCTTGAGGGCCGGGCCGAAGCCCGAGGTCGTTTCAGCGACGCCGTCGCTGCCGCGCTCGCCGGTTCCGTTAAGAAACAGGATGACCGGCCACTTTTTCTCCGGCGTCCAACCCGGGGGAACGTAGACCTCGAAGCGGCGCGCTTCCCCTTCAAAAGAAACGGTCCGCGGCAGAAAACGGCCCGGCCGCGCGGCCCGTGCGCGCGCCGGCAGGAACGGCGCCAGCGCCGAGACGACGAGAAACAAGGGAAGAAGCCGCGACGAAGCGGCGCGCCTGCGCATGGGGGCCATTTTAACACTTCGCCGCGGGGGCGGCAAGAATCGCCCCCGGCCCGAATCCGACGGACGGATTAAGACAACGGCGTCTGCACGCAGACGCGGCCGGCCGGGCAGGGGCCGGTGATGGCCACTTCCACGCATTGGCGCGGCCACTGGCAGGTCGGCGTGGCGGCCGGCGTCCGGGCCGGAGCCAGCGCGGCCAGCAAAAGAATCGTGTGAATCATATTCCTCCTCTCTCATTTTCTTCTTAAGTTTAGTTTAGCGCCGAAGGGACGGGGCGCGAAAGGCCACGGGTCAAGGGGCAACATTGATCGCGATCAACGCCAAAAAACTATAATGGCTTCAGA
>JAGWJU010000295.1 GCA_028865585.1 Elusimicrobiota bacterium
GCCTAAAGCGCAGGCGCAGGTTCGGTTCCTTGTGTTCCATGGCGGGACATCATTGTGGCATAAGAATATATTTATGTCAATAACATGTTGATAACTAATTTAAAGCAACTAGATCTGCCCGTGTGAGACATATAAATATTTTATAAGCCAGATTAATGCCATGGTAATGACAGGCGGGTGTGAACAGGCTTGTGGATGGATTGCGGGCAGACGGCCTCAGGCAAGGGGTCAGCCGTGGCTTCATTGGGGCTCACAATGGGGCTTGGCGGATTGAGCAGGGTGGGGCGGGGGAAGGGGTGAAGCGCTTAGAACCGGCCGGAGACGGCCACGTCAATCTTGTTCGCCGTCCCCCCTCCCGGGTTGATGGCGGGGCCGATTTTGAAGAGGGCGTAGGTGAGGGAGCAATCCAAGGTGCTGGTCAGGTCGTAGCGCAGGCCGATGTCCCACTCGTTTCCGAGCGTTCCCGAGGTATTGAGCACGCGGTCGGCCTGAAAAAAGTAGTAATCGAGATCCAAGGCCACGCCATGATAGGCCGGAGGCGTGTAGCCCGCGCCCACGACGTCGATGCCGCTGGCGTTGGCGGGCAGGCCGCTGGGGTTGCCGGCGGGCGTGTAGGCGCCGCCGAAAGCGCTGTAGGGGCTCGCGCCGAAGAATTCGCCGAAGCCGTCGCGCGTCAGGCCGCTGAACTGGTGGCCGTGGGACGGAAAAAAGGCGGTGTCCGTGGTGCTGCCCCCGGGGTTGTAGCCGCTGCCGTGGGCCACGGTGATGCGGGCGATGCCTTCTCCCACGTGATAAAGCGGCTGCTTCCATTTGGCGCGCAGGACCTCGGCGTTGCCGTCGTAGGCCACGCGGCCCAGGGAGTTGCCGGCATTGTCGGCCGCGCCGTAGCCGTAGCCCTTCTCGACGGCGCCCTCGCCGTCGAAGAACATGGGGCCCACGTTGATGGTGTAGCGCACGCTGGTAAAGCTCCTGAGCGCGTGCGAGACCGTGCAGGCGGCCGGGTCGCCGCCCGAGCCCGAGACGCAGCCGGGCACGGTCTCCGGCGCCGGGTCGTGCTCCACGAGCTCGTTCAACTGCCAAAGGCCGTCCGTGGGAAAGGCGAGAGTAAAGCCGAAGAGGTCGAGGCTGTTGCCCCCGGCCGGGCTGAAATACCCGCCCGCGGGCGCGCTCGACGCGCTGAAGGCGTCGGTCTTGAAGACGAAGAGCTCCGTCTTCATGGCCCACCAGGGCAAGGGGATGAGCAGAGTGGCGCCGGTCAGGCCCGCGCCGTCGTCATCCAAGAGAAGCCCGCTGCCGAGCTTAAAGGAGCGCCGGCCGACGGTGGCGACCATCGAGGTGTTGAAAAGGTTGTGGATGCGGACGAACGCGTTCTCGATAAACGGGGTGAAATCGGCGCTGGGGTAGTTGGCCGCGACGCGGCTAAAAGGCGTCGGCATGGTGTTCAACCCCGCTCCTCCAAGGGCGTGCAGCAGGAGCTTGACATCCAAGGCTTGGTCGCCGCCTCCCAAGGATCCCAAGTCGATTTGGTTCACGGCAAAGCCCAGCCGCGCGTCGCTGGCCATGAAGGAATGGTCGTTCGAGGCATGCGTGGTCATGCCCAGGTTGTCGTAGGCGATGGAGTCGAACTTGTATTGGGCGGTCAAGTCGAGGCTGGCGGCCCAGAGCGGGGCGGACAACGCGATAACGCCCGCCGTCGCGGCCGCAAGCCGCCGCAGGATTGTCCGCGCCGCGATTTCACACCGCATAACGGGGGTTATCCTATCAAAATCAGGCAGGAATGCCTATCGCAGCGGCCTTTGAGCGTCGCCCGGGGAATCGGGGCGCTCGCGGGGTTTTGCTCCGGAGACCCGCCGGATCAGGGCGTTGGCCTGCGCCAGCCATTGCAGGCGCGCCTTGGCCGGCATCGAGCGGAATTCATCGAGCTTTTCTTGGGAGAAGAGCTGCACGATGCGGCGGTCCGGGCTCATTCTTGGTCCCCGCCATCTTTCTGCAATGCCTCAATCATTTTGATGTCTTCCAAATCCTGCGGCCGGGCCGATATTTTTTTAAGTTTGATGAGATCCGGACCGGAGATGACCGGAAGAACCATGCTCTCGAGGTCGACGTTTTTTCGGCGCGCGTAGGCGTCCGCGAACGGGATGGGTTCTCCGATGAATACGTCCACGAGTTCGAACGGTTTTTTAGGGTGGAAGAAGGAGAAAACCCTCATGTTCTTTTCCGACGCCCAGCGCTCGCGAAGCTCCTTTTTCGCGAAATCCTGGACGGGCACCGGAGCTTTCGGTCTGTAGCCCATGACGGTCATGGAGGCGATGAATTTTC
>JAGWJU010000296.1 GCA_028865585.1 Elusimicrobiota bacterium
CGTCGGAGGGGAGGGCCGTTTATGCCGCAGTCGGGACGCCTTGACTCATGGAGGCCTGAAGTGAGGTGCGCAACTGGACAAAGCCGAGGAAGGAAAAAAGGGAAGTCGGGAAAGGAGGGTGGCCGGAAAAAAGCGCCGTGAGCCGCCGCCCGGACGGGGCGCGGCGCCCTCCGTCAAACTTCGGAAAAGGCGCCGCCGTCGGGCGGTGGGTGGAGTGGGCTTCGCGGTTCCCGCGGTCGTTTGCGGGAAGCAACGTCGGCGGAACGTCCCGCCCCCGGGCCGTTTCGGGGCGAAGTCCAAGCGCGGTGGGAAGGGTGCGACTAACTCGACGAGTTATCCAAGCCCGCGCGAAGCGCGGCGGCGCTTTCCACCGCGAGGCGCCATCCACCGCCAAAGGACGTTGGGAGGCCCCCTTGCGGGGGCCTCCCGTGCGCTCGCCTTAATCTTCGCCTTCGGGCATCATCACCGTTATGACCGGCTCCCCGTTATCGCCGGGGCCGCACTTGGCGCGGAGTTGAACGGGCTGGGGGTCTCGCCCCGGCTCCAGGACAAAGAGCGGAGCGAAGCGGACCTCGTCCGTCCTTTCAGCGGTCCGGATGGCATGGCGCAATATCGTCAGCATGTCCCACGCCCGGCCCGTCCAGCTTTGACCCTGGTCCTTCAAGTCCTCCGAAGGTTCCAGAAACGCCCAGACCAGGGAAGTAACGGCCACGGGCCATTTGAAACCCGCTTCCCTGGCCAAGTCGCTCACGTCCGCCAAGACGCCGTCCTCGATGGCTTGCGCCCGTGTGTAGGCGTGGATGATTTCCGCGCCTTCCCAAGGCGATAAGGTTCCGTGCGTTTGTTCGCTCATTATTTCGTCCTCCTTGAATCATGTTTGCGCGCCCAGCCCGCCATCCTTCCGTCTCCCTCCCGGACCAACCGCTCAAGCGCCTTCCGGTAATCCGGCGAAAACACCTGGTAGAAGGTGTCGCAGTGGCAATCATCCCGCCTCAGCATTTCCCGGCCCAGCTTCACGGCTTCTTTCAGCCTCATGATTTTCTTTCCTCCTTGTTTTCCTCGATATCCGACCAACCGGCCAGCTTATTTCTAAGAACCGCCCGAGCCCGCGCCAGCCTGGAACGGAACGTTCCCAGGGGAATTCCCAGTTCCCGCGCCGCTTCGTCGTAGGCCCGCCCTTCGAAATCGCAGAGCTTGACGACCTCGCGGTGGTGGGGTCTCATCGCCTTGACGGCTTCATTCACCGCCGAGACTGCGGCGGCCCTCTCCGCTTCTTCCTGGACCCCCGGACTTCCATCCGATACGACCTCAATAAGCGCGGTTCCTTCTTCCGCGTTTTTAACGGGAGCTAAAAGCGGAATTCCGAAGCGAAACTCGTATTTCCGGCGGCAGTCGAGAAAGGCGTTTTTAAGCAGGGTCAAATACCACCGCTCGAAGCCTCTCAGCGGGTCGTACTTCTCCCAATTCTTAAGCGCCCGATAAGACGCCTCCTGCACCAATTCCTCGGCCTCTTCCGGATTCCCGGCCAAAGCCCAGGCAAAGCCCCGCGCTCTAGCCTCGCAACGCCGCAAGAGAGAGTCGAACTTCCCTCCAAAGCCCGTCGTGCCAACGTTCCTTCGCTTCCCGTCTTCTTCGCAGTTCGTGGTTTTCATGTCGCACCTCCGCAGGACCCGGAGGGCGAAAGTCCCCGAGAAAGTCCCGCCGAGCGAGGATTAAATGGCGGGTCCCTACCTGGAAACCGCCCCCGAGCCATCGGGCCGGCGGCCTCGCGGAGCGAGCTGTCCTAAAACTTGGGGCTACGGCGGGGGTTGGGCCGAGTTTTAGGATTTCCGGAAGGGAGGGCCGTTTATGCCGCAGCGAGGCAGGCTTTCATCCTGGGGACTTGAGGGAAGGTGCGACTGCAAAACCGAAACGACGAGAAGGGGACGGGAAGGGAAGCAGGTGGAGCGGAGCGAAAAAGTCGTCGCCGGGCGGTGGGTACGGTGAATTGCGGGTCCCTGCCGTGGGCAGAGGATTCACTTCCTACCCCACGGCACTGGGCGCGTCTATCGCGCCCGGTGCGGCTGTTTTGCAGGGAGGAACGTCGGCGGAACGCTCCGCCCCCCGCCTGCCGTCAAAGCGCGCGGATGCCGCGCGGCGGGGCGCAATTCAAGCGGCCGTGGGCGGAGTGGTCGGCGCGAAGCGCCGTCCAAGCAAAGCGGCGCCGTCCACGGCCGCGGCGGTATCCACGGCCTTAGCCGGTTAAACTTCCTTTTGGAAAAGTGTAAAATTTATTATCAACAACAATGCCACGCTATAATCCGTTTCGCC
>JAGWJU010000025.1 GCA_028865585.1 Elusimicrobiota bacterium
CGCCGCCGCTTTTGCCGCAACCGCCGCCGTCTCCGCCGGTTTTTCGGCCGGCTTAGCCGGAGCTGCGGCGCCGGCTTCTGCGGCCGCTCCAGCGGCCTCAGTCGCCAGGCTGACCAACAGATCGTTTCCGTCCGACACGACGCGGTAGGCGGCGGCCTTGGTCAGGTCGAGGACCACGCGGGCGATGGGCGTCGGCGAGGTCTTGAACTGTCCGGCGCGGACATCCTTGAGGACTCCGCCCCGGCCGGGAAAGGTTTTTGGACCAAGCCGGTAGTCGGCGTTGGAAATCTGAAGCACGACGCGGGGGGGCTGAGACAGCATGAAGTCCTGATAGGAGGCGCGGCCGTCAAGGCCGATGCGGACTTCGGCGCCTTGAATGGAGATGGAGCGTACCACGGCGGGAAGCTGGACGGAATCCTTGACCGCGGACGGGACCGCGGCCAGGACGGGAGACGCCGCCAAAAGCAGGACGAGGATTCCGGCCGTCGATTTTTCGAGTCTGCGCGCCAATCCGTGTGCCATGAACAAGCCTCCGATCGCCTCAGCCTTTATATTGGTAGGCGATGAGGGTAAAGTGCGCCGGGATGAGCCCGGCGGTGTTGGGTGCGCCGTAGACCGCGTCGGCGGTGTTGAAAATGCGCTCCTGAAGCGCGAGCGCGGCGAAGAACCGTCCGATGTCGTTGTAGGTTCCTTGAATGGAGACGGAAAAATCGAGCTCGTTGAAGAATCCACGGCCGACCGCTTTTTGGGAGGCGAAGCTTTGCAGCTGGACGTGGTACTCCTCGGCCAGATCGCTGACCGAGACGAGGACGGCCGGGATGTCCTCGCTCTGGGGCAGACGCTGGCTGGCCTCGGAGGCCGCTTGGTTGAGCTGGGCAAGCTCCAAATCCAAGCGGTGCTTTTTCTGCGCCTCTTGGGTCGCGCGGGCGATTTTCGCGCTCACGTCCGAAAGGTTCTTGTGCTCGGCCGCGATTTGCCCGGAGAGCGGGAGCCAGAGGAGCCAAAGGTAAAGAGAGAAAAGCGCGACGACGCCTGCCGCCGCGGCGGCCAGCGCCTGCTGGGCCTTCTTGTCGAGCGAAATCCGCTTGATTTTCAGCTTGAGTTCCTGTAGGTTCATGGGGCGGCGCTAGAGGCTCGGCGTGTAGGTGGCGTTGAGAGTGAACGAATAGGCCTGCTGCGGCGCCTGGCCCTGGGCGGAGACGGCGCCTAGGACGACCGAGCCGAAGCGGCCGGAGCTTTGCATGGCGCCGATCCAGCGCGCGATGTCGCCGTTGCTCTGCGCCCGCGCGCTGATCGAAATCTTGAGGGTCGTGCCCGCGTTTCCGCCGCCTTTGGTGGTCAGGTCTTGAATTTGGACGCCCGCGGGCGCGACCCGCGCGAGGTCGGACATGAAGTCGGGATAGAGAGGGCGGTCCTTGAGCAGGCCGTTGATGACGTTGAGGCGATCGCGGATGCCGTTCTCGGTCTTCTGCATTTCCTGGACCTCGGAAACCAGGACCTGCAGCTTCTTGAGCTTTTCGGCGGCCTGCGCCGACTGGGCCTGCAGGCTTCTCAGGCGCAGATATTGGCCGAAGGAAATAAGCCCCAGCACGAGGACGAGGGCCGCGCCCGCGGCCGCGCCCTTGATGATGAACTGCTTCTGGCGCGCTTTGTCCAGGATTTCCTGCGGGACGAGGTTGATCCGGATCATGGCGCTCCGCCCGCGCAGCGCAGCGCCAGGCCCATCGCGACGGCGAAGGAGGGCGAGAGCTCCGGCGGGAAGTCCTCCGGGACTTTCTTGAGCACGGCCATGGGGTCGAGAAGGCTCACGGGAACCTTGAGATCCTCGGAGAGAAAATGGGGCAGGTTCCTGAGCCGCGCGCTGCCGCCCGAGAGCGCGACGCCGCTGATGGCGCGATCGGGGCCCTGGGAAAGATAGAAATCCACGGAGCGGTGCACTTCGGTGACGAGGTCCTTGACCACCTGCGCCGCGGCCGCGGCCGCGGCCAACTCATCGGTCTTCTGTTCCTGCAGCGCCCGCGCTTTTTCCTCATCAAGGAAAAGCCCGCACGACTTCTTGAGCTCCTCCGCCCGGGCGTAGTCGCAGGAAAGCTCCTTCATGACCGCTTTGGTGACGGCGTGGCCGCCGATGAAGACGTCGCGCACGACGCGCGTGCCGCCGTCCGCGATGAGGGAGAGATTGGTTGCGGAATGCCCGATGTTGAGGCAGAGGACGGCCCCAGGCCCGCCCTGCCCGGCAAGGCGCGTCTGCACGTTCTCCAGGGCGAAGGAGTCGACGTCGATGAGGGCGGGGGAGAGTCCGACGCTCTGCAGAACCTCCACCCGCGAGGAGGCCAGATCCCGCTTTGCCGCGACCAGCACGGTGTCCATTTTTTTCTGCCCGTCTTCCTCCGCTTCTCCCAGGATGTGGAAGCTGAGTTGGACCTCGTTGATGTCGAAAGGGATGAAGGGCTCGGCCTCGATGGGCAGGACCGCGGCCAGTTCGGCCGGGCTCAAGCTCGGGAAGCGGACGTAGCGCACCAGCACGGAGTTGCCGGACAAAGACGTCGCCGCGCGCTTGAGCTTGAGGTTTTTGATGGAAAGAACTTGGCGCAGCAGATCGATGGTTTTGGCCTTGCGGTCGTCCGCGGAAGCCTCGGCGTCGATGTCGACGGGAGCGTGCGCCCAAGCCTTCAGTTCCAGGCCGTCGGCCCCTTCGGCGACGAGGGCGATCTTCAGCGCCGAGCCGCCCAGGTCGGCCGCCAGGATGGGCCCTCCGGCCATGAGGGACCGCGCCCTGTTTCGGGCGTCACCCAAGATCGCGCCTGCCTGAGCCTTCAGTCTGGACCAATTAGCCATTTAAATCGTTGCCGGCGAATAAAAAACGCCGAAAGACCTCCAGCGGTGGAGGCCGTTCTCGGCGCGTTTTTTAAGAATCACGAAGGCGCATCCGAAATTTCGGCGGCCAGTAACATTAATATCAGGTCCGGCCCGGTTTGTCAAGGCTTTTCGCATGTCGGAACGGCCGCTTGAGGGTTCTGGGGTCCAAATATAAGATTTGATACGATCCTTGAGCCATGAATGAGCGGTTGAGCCGCGCGCCGTCCGCCTCGATAAAAAGCCGCCAGCGCGTTCTCATCGTCAAAATCGGGGCGCTGGGCGATGTCGTCCGGACCACGCCGCTGCTGAGGGCTCTCCAAGCCGAGGTCTACTGGATTACCGGCCGCGAGGCGCTGGAAATCCTGCCGCGCCGAGCCTTGGCCGGGGCCTGCGATCTGGCGTCATGCGGAAAATTCCGCGGCCTGCGCTTCGACGCCGTGTTCTCTTTGGAGGAGGACGCCGCGGCCGCGGCGGCCGCCGCCGGGTTCGCGGCCGATCGGTTCGTCGGGGTCAGGCCAGGGAAGGGAGGAAAACTCGTCTATACCGAGTCCTCCGCCGCGTGGTTCGACATGGGGCTTATTTCGCGCCTGGGCCGGCGCCGGGCGGACGCGCTCAAGAAGAGAAACAGGAAAAGCTACCAGCAAATTCTTTTCTCCATGGCGGGCTTGAGGTTTCGCGGGGAGGAGTGCTGGATTTCGCGCGCTCGCCGGCCCGCGCCCCTGCGCGCGAGAATCCGCGGCGGCGTGCATGTCGGATTGGAGCCGCGCGCGGGCGAGCGCTGGCCCGGCAAGGAGTGGGGAGGCTACGATGCGTTGGCGCGCCGGCTGCGGGGGGCGGGCGTTTCCGTGCGCATCCTGAGGCAGCGGCGCCGCCTTTCGGACTACGTTTCCGATATCGACGACTGCGATGCGCTGGTCTCAGGAGATACTTTGGCCATGCACCTGGCCCTAGCCTTGGGCAAACCGGCGGCGGCCCTCTTCACCTGCACGAGCCCCTGGGAAATCCACGGCTACGGCCGTCTGGAAAAAGTCGTCAGCCCGCGGCTTCTGCGCGATTTTTACAGGCGAGATTTGGCGCCCGGCGCCGCGCCCGTTCCCGTTGAAAAAGTCTTCGACGCTTTGAGTCGCGTGCTCGACAAGGCCAAGCTTCCGATAAGGCATGCGCGGGCGCCCGGCAGAACGCCGTAGGCGTAAAGGCGGTTGTTTCCGGGCGTTCGGCGGGCATAGCCGCCCCAGTCTCCGCGCAGCGGATCGGGAGAACCGGAGAACCGTTCTACTGGCCTGAAGGCGTAGGCCAGCCCCACGACGGCGCCGCGCTTGTCCGCGATGAAGACGGTTTGGAGCGGGCGTTTGCGCGCGGATCCGTCCCATCCTTTCCCAAATACGCGCCCGACCCTGAGTCCTGGAGCAGCGGAGGGAACGGCGATAAATCCGGAAAACAAGCCGGGGCAGCGGAGCTCCGGGCTCGTCCGGAACTCCGCGGAAAGGGGGCGACCGAGTTCTTCCACCGCCGGGTCGCTGAACAGGGAAAGCCGCCGCGACTTGAGGTAGGGCAGGACGGAGAGGATCATCTCCGGATCGGGATAAAGGCGGCTCCAGGCGGCCGGATCGGCGGCGCCCAAGGCCAGGGAAAGGCCGGAAATATCTACTTGCCGCACCCAGTCGGCGCCGCGCCGGACGCTGTCGGTCTGCCGCGGAAGAACCATTCCCGCCATCGCCGCCGCCGCGACGAGGGGCATTCCCAAGATCTTTATGGCCGCTTTGCCGCGCCGGCTTAAGAACAATCCGGCTGCCGAGGCGGCGCAAATCCAGAAGATGAAGGCCGGGGTGTCGTAGCGGGAGCTTTCGGCCTGGGCCCATCCCAGGTTGACGCGCCCCAGCGCCGTCAGTGCCGCGGTCCCGAAGAGAAAGAGCGCCGAGTAGGCGTAGAAGGCGTAGTCGCGGGCCCCGCCGTTCCGGCGGCGCCAAACATACGCCCCGATAAAGGCCGCGAAAAGGGCCTCCATGAAAACCCCGGCGCGCACAGGAGTGACGAATGCCGGCAAGCCCGCCCAGACGTTTATAAAATAAATTCCCAGGTATCCGGTCAAAAGGTCCGGATGAAGGATGGAGAGCAGCGGGTTGGCGTGCTGAACGGGCGTCGCATAGCCGTGCAGGTAGGCGGCCATGAGCGCGGCGCCGGAGGCCAGGACGACGACGACCGTTCGCGAGGGCGCGCCCTCTAGGACGGCCATAAGCAGAAAAATCGGCCAGAGCAGGACGCCGTTGGCCATGCAGAAGGTTGCGGCGGCAGCCAGCGCCAGGGCCGCCGAAAGGCTTCCGGCGCCGCGCGTCCGGCAATGGCGGATGAAGCAGAGAACGGCGGCGGAAGCCAGCAGAAAAACGGCGACGAAGTTGGCTTGAAACGGCCAGAGAAAATTTTCGAACTGCGCCGCGGAAAAAAAGACGCCCAGCGCCAGCGCGGCGTAGGCCGTCCTGGCGGGCGCCGATTTTTCCACCCGCCAAAAAATCACGCACCAGAGCAAGGCGTGCAGGGCCTGGAGAGTCCAGGCGCAGGCCGTGGAAAAAGTTCCGCGGGACGCCGCCAGGGTTTGGTCCAGAAACAGAATCAAAAACCCTACGATCATCCGGTGCTCGTTGTGCTGGCGCCAGAGAAGATTCCAGAAGCTTTGCCGGCCCGCCTGCCAGAGCCGCACGCGGTTGAGAAAGCTCCATTGGTCCATAACGGGCGCGCGAAACACGCCTGCCGCCATCATGCCGAAAGTGCCGCGCAGGATGAAAAGAGCCTCCAGCGCGCAGGCCGCCGCCAGGATCCAAGCGGCCGCGCGCAGCCTGGCCGATTCTAAGACGGGCCGCCGCCGTCCGTTCGGTTCGACGTTCATGGACGGGAACATTATAGCCAAACGGCGCCGGAGGCGCCGGGTTTGATCCGCGCCGAGGGCATCTGTTATCATCCGGCTATGAATAAGAACGCCGAGTTGCAGGCCGGGGACAAAGCCCCGGAATTTTCAGCTGTTGATGAGACGGGCGCAACCCGCGCGCTCTCGGATTACAAGGGCAAAACCGTGGTTCTTTATTTCTATCCCAAGGACAGCACGTCCGGCTGCACCGCGGAGGCGTGCGACTTCCGCGACCGGCACGCGGCTTTCAAGAAAAAAGGCGCCGTGGTCCTGGGCGTGAGCCCAGACTCGGCCAAGAGTCACGCGTCATTCAAGGAAAAGCAGGGGCTTCCTTTCCCGTTGCTTGTCGATGAAGACAAGTCCTTGTGCCAAGCCTATGGGGTCTGGAAGGAGAAGTCCATGTACGGCCGCAAGTACATGGGCGTCGAGCGCTCGACCTTCGTCATCGGTCCGGACGGACGAATCAAGAACGTTTGGCGCAAGGTGAGCGTGCCGGGGCACGTCGAGGCCGTAGGACAGTCTTTTTAGTTTTTGCGGCCGGGCTCGACCAGCGTCGTCCCCGGGTGCGAGAGGACGTGCGGCATGAAGCCAACCGCGCTTAAAAATCCAAAGGCCATCGCCGCCGACGCGTGCCCGAGAATCAGCAAAACCGCGGCCGCTCCCAAAGAGAGCATTGCGGCGATTTTCGCGGTTTTTTCCGCCGCGCGCGCTGCCTTGTAGTCGTCCCGCATCACCGCGGACAGCACGGCCCGCAGCATGAGTCCTCCGTCCATGGGAAGGACGGGCAAAAGGTTGAATCCCGCCAAGAGCAGATTGGTCAGGATGAATGGGACCGCGGCCTGCGCCACGATGAGGGGGACGCCGATGCCAAGAAGGGCCGGCGCGAAGCAGAGCGCGGCGAGCAGCACGTTGACCGCCGGCCCCGCGGCGGCGATGAGGAAATCCGTCAGCGGTTTGCGGGCTTCATGATCGATGAACGCCGCGCCGCCCATCACGTTCAAAGCGATCTTGTGCGTCTTGATGCCTCGCGCCCTGGCCATCAGGGCGTGCCCGAATTCATGAGCCAGGACCGATCCGTAAATCAGGACGGCGGACGCGGCGGCGAGGCCGGCCAGAAGCCCTTTGGCGGCGCCGGGCATGGCCAAAGCGGTTTCCTGGAACATTTGAAGGCCGACGAGGGCCAGCGCCAGCGCCGTCCCTTGCCGCACCACGACCGGAATTCCAAAAGGGCGCCCCAAGCGCAGCCCGGGCCCTAAAGGTTCTTCCTCCGGGGGGCCGTAGGATGAGGAAAGGGCGTCCGCGACGCTCGCAAACTCGCCGGCCAATGGATGCCAGGCGGGGATGGGCAGGCGCAAGTCGTAATCAGCCCCTGCTTTGCGCAGAGCCGCGTCCGCCTCGGGAGAGTCCTCCCGTGCGAGTTCCGCCGCGGCCGTCAGAGACAAGGCGGAAACGAGCTCCGTCCACTGGCCGTTTCGCCGCAGCTCCGCGACCGTCTCGGGGTCGGCCGTCGCGCCGAAAACCTGGCGGTGATTTTTAAGGACGGCCGTCCAAAGCGCGCCGTGAGCGTGACCGCGCTCATCGAGGCTTCGCGCGGCCTGAGCCAGAGCCTGCGCGGTCCGCGGAGCCAGGACGTCCTTGACGGCGTCCGCGGGAGCGCGGTCCGCGGCCTCGGCCCGCGCGTGGCGCAGGCTCGCATGCATGAGGCGCACCCCGGCCTTGACTTCGGGATCAAGCGCGGGAACGGGGTAAATTTTGCCGACAAGCGCGCGGGCCATGCGGCGGACTTTTTCCGCGGCGCTTTGCTCCGCTTCCTGCCGCGCGAACTCCCGAACGGCTTCGGCCTGAGCCGGAGGGAGATAGAACCATGAAGACGAAAGCCGTTTGAGCGTTTTCCGATCGGAGGCGGACAGCTCCGCTTCGGGGCGGGACAGCTTGGCGATGATCGGCGCGGCTTGCAGCGAGAGTTCGGCGCCGGCGGCTGCGACAGCCTTGGAAATAATCTGAAGGCGCTGTTTTTCCGGCAGAGCCGCAAGCTTCCCCGGCGTGGCCGCGGCGGCCGGCAGCTCGGCGGCGAAGGCCAAGGCGCCGGCCGAGCGGGGGTGCAGGACGGTTTCCATCTGGATTTGACCCAGGACGCCCGAGAGATTCTGCGCCGCGGGATTGTCCAGAACGCCGATTTGGGCCGCCGCCGCGCTTAAAACGGGAACCCAGGCCGCGGCGCCGGCCGCATCCGTTTGCGCGGCGTCGAAGGCTTCGGCCGCGGCGCAGTAAGCCGGCAAGCCGGGAGCGGAGGCGAAGACAAAAAGAGAGAGCGCAAGCGCCAGCCCGCGTTTTGAGTTGGTCATTGCGTCATTATGGCACGCGGGGTCCGCGGCGACCTGAGCCCCCGGGCTTCCCCGGCGGCGTTAAATGGCCCAGCTTGTTTTAGGCCTTTAGGCCCGGATGACGGCCAGGCTTTCTAGACAAATCCCGAAGCCTAATGCTAAAGTGAGAGCCGTAAATTCAGCTTATCGCGCTGTATTTAAGGAGGGGACAATGAGAACAAAGGGAATTTTGGCCGCGGCGTGCGCCGTCTTCATGGCCGCCCCTGTGTGGGCGCAGGGGAGCAAGGGCGTGGTCCTGACCGTGGACGGGACCCCCGTGACCCAGTCCCAAGTCAAGGCGTACGCCTTCCAGAACTACGGCAACGCCGCGCTCGGCGATTTGGTCAACAAGATTCTCGTCGACAAGGCCATGAAGGACTACCACATCAGGCCGGACGACAAGGAGATCGACGCGCGCATCGGGAACATCCAAAACCAATTCAAGGATCGAAAGACTTTCGAGGCGCGCCTGGCCGCCACGGGGTCGAGCCTATCCGCTTTGCGGGCGCAAATCCAAGATCAGGTCATGCGCGAGGAGCTGGTCAAAAAAGCCGAAAAAATTTCCGTCTCAAACGCCGAGGCCCGCAAATATTTCGACGAGCATAAGGGCGCTTTGGGCACGCCCGAGGCCGTCCGGGTGCGCGACATCATGGTGGCCAGCGAGAGCGCGGCCAACGATCTGCTGGTGGCGCTTAAGTCCGGAGCGGACTTCTCCAAGGTGGCCAAGGAGGTGTCCCTGGACACCGCCACCAAGGGCCAGGGCGGCGACATGGGCTTTATTCCGCGCGGAATGCTCCAGCCGCAAATCGAGAAAGCCGTGTTCTCAGCCAAGCCAGGAGAGGTCGTCGGTCCCTTGAGCCTGCCCAACGGCTACTTTCTTCTCAAGGTGGAGGACTTCCGGCAGGCTAAGCCTGCGGCCTATAAGGACGTTTCTTCTCGTCTGAAGGCCGCGCTGCTGGCGGACAAGATCACCAAGGCGTGGCCTCAGTTCCTGCAGGAACTGCGCCGCAAGGCCAAAATCGTTCCCAACAAATCCTTGATGAAGAAAACGCCCTAGGGGGACTTCTGGCCCCGCTTCACCTGGGCTTTCTCGACGGCGCCATCCTGGTCGTTTACCTGGGCGCCCTGGGCTGGATCGGCTGGTGGGCCGCCCATCGCACCGCCAAGACCACGGAGGACTATTTCCTCGCCAGCCGCTCCATCCCCTGGCTGGTGGCCACGGCCAGCTTCTTCGCCGCCTGCATCAGCGCGCTGACCTTCGTCGGCGTGCCGGCCGAGGGCTACGCCTCGGACTACCGCTATCTTTTGAGCAACGGCGGCGACATCCTGGCCACGGTCTTCATCGCCTTCGTGTTCATTCCGTGCTTCCAGAAGTTCAGGGTCACTTCCATCTACGAGATTATCGCCCAGCGCTTTGGGCACGGCGCGCGCGTGACCGCCTCGGCGTATTTTCTTATTACGCGCACCATGGCTTCGACCGTGCGGGTCGTCGTCATCGCCAAGGTCCTGCAGGTCGTGACCGGCGGCGGCGTCTCCTACGCGCATTGCGTCGTCTTCGTGGTGCTGGCCATCCTGGCCTACACGACCATGGGCGGCGGCCGGGCCGTGGCCTGGACGGACACCCTGCAGTTCGTCCTGCTCATTTCGGGCGCCGTGATTTCCATCGTCTACATCGTGCTTCACGTTCCCGGCGGCATCGCGGGCATCGTCGCGGCCGGAAAGCACGCCATCCGGCCGGACGGGACGCTCTACGACAAGTTCAATTTCCTCGAGCTCTACAAGCGGAAAAATCTCGCGCTCCTTGCGCTCATGGTGGTCTGGGGCTTTTTCAACTCCTCGGCCGCCTACGGCGTCGATCAGGACATGGTGCAGCGGCTCCTGGCCTGCCGGGATGAGAAAAAGGCGCGGTTTTCGCTCATCGTTTGGGGCTTGGCCGGCATCCCCATCACCTTCATTTTCCTGAGCATCGGCGTCGGGCTCTACGCCTACGCGCAGGCGCACCCGGCCTTCGTCGTCGGCATGCGCGACCCCGACCATGTTTTCCCCCGCTTCATCCTGGCGGTGATGCCGCCGGGCCTGCGCGGGCTTTTGTTGGCCGGCGTGGCCTCGGCCGCCATGGGCAGCGCGGACTCGGCCCTGGCCTCCCTCTCCACGGCGTTCGTCATGGATTTCTACAAGCCTTTCTGGGGAAAGAACGCGGAGCAAAAAGAACTGGTTCGGGTCTCGCGGTTCTCGTTCGTGGCCTTCGGGCTGATTTTTTTAGTCCTGGCCCTGGAACTTAAAGGGCTTGACCGGGTGCTGTGGCTCGCGTTCCGGGTCATTTCCTACACCTACGGCCCGCTCTTAGGCCTCTTCGCCGCGGCCATCATGACCGACTGGAAGCTTAACTCGCGCCGCGCGGCGTGGCTCATGATCATTCCCACGGCCGCGCTTTTCACGGTGGAGATGCTTTCGTGGCATTTCGCCGCCCAAGGCGGGATTTGGGGGCAAATCCACGACACGTACTGGCGGCTCTACGTGGTGTTCGGCGCCCTCTTCGTCTTTTTTGGGGCGCGGCTGCTCAGGCAGCGGACTTAGCCGGCGTTCCCGAGAGCACCCGGACGGGCAAGACCATGGTATTGATTCCCGAGAATTGCAGCCGCCGCTGGAGCTGGTAGCCCGTCTCGTTGTGCAGAAGACGCTGGAACCAGCGCTCCTGCTCGAACACCAGCTTGCCGGCGAAGACCACGGAGCGGGGATACTCGCGGCTGATTTCCAGGGAGAGCCTTTCCGCCTCCTCCACGACCTCCGTGCTTACTCCCAGCCGGTAGTCCGCGGCCAGCCCCAGGCTGCGGGCGAGCTCCACGTAGTGCTTGAGCGAGTCCTCGGTCCTTTGGCGCAAATCATCGACCGCGCCCACGCCGTGAAAAGAGGCCGAGTCGATGACGCCGACGGAAATGAAG
>JAGWJU010000297.1 GCA_028865585.1 Elusimicrobiota bacterium
TCGTAGAGCGGATGCGGCTCCTGGGCCAAGGCCGGACGCGGCAAAAGCGCCCAGGACAGGGCAACCGCCAAAGCCGCGCCGACGGCGGCGCGCCCCCATGCTCTCAATGCATGCGCCATAGACTCTATATTTTTAGACTAAATTAATGAATTTTTCAAGGGGGCGGAGGTTAAAAAACCCCCGCCCCCTCTTAAAGGCAAGCGGCAAAGCCGCTTTCTCCAGCTATTTAAAGACGAAATACGCGGCTTGCTCCGCCACTCCGTTGCAGCGCAGACCTTGGGAATCCGTCATTTTGGAGAGCATGTAGCCGGCGTCGCCCCAAGAAGCGCCCCAGCTGTTGCGCAGGATCCAAACGCCCTTGCCGGGAGGCAGGTTGCCGTTCTTGCCGAACTTCGCCCCCTCGTTGTCCCACCCCACGATATTGATCATGTGGTCCAACTGGGGGTTTTTGTCCATCTTCGGCGTGCAGCCGTTGTAAACGCCCTTGTTATAATTTTCCCAGTCCCCCGTTCCGGCGGCCACGGCGATGGAAACCGGCTTGCCGCTGGAGACCATGTAGGATTCGATGTCGCGCTCGCTCGGGCTGTGTCCCGGCTTGCCCAGCATATGCCACGCCTTGATGCGCGTTACCGGCCCTTGGGGCTTGGCCGGACATTGGCCGCTGCCCTCTTGATACTCGCAGCGCCCCTGCGGATCGGATCCGGCCAAGGGCTGGCCCGGGGTGATGAAGTCGTTGGCCGAATCGAAATCCCCGCCGTTGCAGCCGCCGGCCTCGGGAGAGTTGTCCACGAGCCACTCTTGGGAGAGATCGCCCGGGTCATTGCCGTCCATGATGGCGTGGCCGTCGCGGTTGGTCGCGGTCAGGCTGAACGCCCAGCAGGAGCCGCACTGGCCCTGGTTCTCAATGGGCGTAAGCTCCGGCCGAAGATCGAAGACGTTGGGGACGGGCAGCGACATGCGCTGGGCCGAAACGCTGGCGGATTCCCAATCGGATTTGGGCAGAGGCTTATTCAGGAAGCCCATTCCGTGCGCCCCCGCCTGGATGGAAACCTCGTAAGTCTTCACGACTCCGGAGGACAGCTTTTTGCGGCCGGCCTCCTTCGCGAACGAGTTGACCACGGCGCTGACGCCCGTTCCCTGGTCGAAATCAACCTGGTTTTTGTCCGAGGCGAAGCTTTGGGCGCCGGCGATAAAAACGCAGGCCAAAGCCAAGATGAGGCATTTCTTAATCATAACCCTCTCCTGTCCGCGAGTTCGGCCGCGTTGCGGCCTCTTGCCAAACGTCACGGCAGAGTCTAGCGATTATGGCGGCGGAAATGCAAATGCTGCCAAGCTTGCTACCGGCCCTGTGAGGTGGTCCCGATGCCCACGCCGCCTGAAAGCTGTTTTAAACCGTTGTTTTCCTGAGATCTTCGTAGAGCGCCTCGGGAGCGATGTCGATTCCTCCCGGCCAGCACAGCGTGCGGCTTTCCGGATCGATGGAGACCCGTTTAAAGATCGACGGATCTTTCCATGCGGCGAAAACGCCCTTGCCGGATAAATCGGATAGATCGACGGTCCCGGACACGCCGTCCGAAAAACGCACCCAGACTTTATAAAGCTCCAACGGCTTGACTTCCGCGATTTGATGCATATGACCTCCGGACATTATTTCAGCGGATCGATGCGACTCAATGGCTCATGCCTCATGGCCTGTTCCCATACCTGCTTGAGTTCCTTCTGGTGTTGCACCGCCCATTCGATCACCAGTCCCATGGCCCGCGGCGGGAGGGAACCGGCCATCACGGACAGCGTGTCGATAGAGAGCAACAGTTCCTTTCCCCCATACATGGCGTGAAGATGCGGAGGCTGGTGCTCGCGATAATACACGTAGATGGCAATCCCAAAAAACTCCGATATTTTTGGCACGAGCTATTTTATCATTTCCCCGGATTCGAAAGTCCCAGCCTCTTCTCCAAGGACTCTAACCTGCTGTTAAACTCCTCGCCCTGAAGGCGCATCTCCCGGCGCAGTTCCGCGTTTTCCTTGCGCAGTTCCGCCAGTTCCTTGGCGTAGGCCTCCTGGTTGCCCCCGATGTGCACGAAACACAGGATTTTTCCGGTCCTTTCCGTTCCCTTCCATTTCCTTCCGCTCCCTCCCGTTCCGAAATCCTCAAGCGCGATGCCCACCGTCGCCCCGGGCTTGGTCGCCCTCATCGCGTAGCCCGGCCGCGAGCTTGACGTCAGATAGTCCCCGATATGAATGGGCCCGCCCTCCAAGTCCACCTTCACGGGAACGCGCCCCGCAAGAACCAGCGGC
>JAGWJU010000298.1 GCA_028865585.1 Elusimicrobiota bacterium
CATTGCGTCCGCGTGCCCACACCGAAAGGATGAGGCCCGCCGCAAGCAAGACAACGGATACGCCAAGGTACGCGAAGACAATCCGCTTTGCCTCGGCGAACTCCGCGTCCCAATGTCCGGCCGCGAGAATCACGGATGTCGCGATCCAGGCAAGCGCCAACGGAACGGGCGCGACGATCGCAAAGGCGGCCATCTCCACCAGGCAGGCCGCCGCCGTGCGGGCGACGCCGGCTTCGCTGATGCGCCCGCTCGGCGTCACAATGACCGCCAAGAACCATAGAAACGCCGCAAAAGGGATCAGCACGATGGGTAAAACCCCGAAATGCGGCGTGGTCGCGCGCGTAAGCTCCAGGGCCAGAGGAATCGAGGAAATGGGGACAAGCAGGCTTGCGCATGCCACAGCGGAAAAATAAAACCGCCGTCCACGCAGGCCGAAAGCATAGGCCGCCAAAACCACGGCCGGTGGAACCGCAAGGCACGCGAACCAGAGGATTTTCTCAACGCCCATCAGCGCCTCCAAAGAGCGCCAGCGGCGCGCGGCAAAGCCATCGGTCGAATTTCTCCATAAAGGCCGTCAATCGTTCCAACGGCTCCGCCAGCCTGCGGTCAATCAGGCCATCCAGAAAGCCCTTTTCGAGCGCGAAAAGGTAAAGCGCGCCTCCGAATATTTGCGGTGGCGCGTGGCCGCCCTCTAGTCTTCCTCCCAAATCGTTCTCCAATTCGTGGAGATCGTGCAGGATGTTGGGCGCGCTCAAGAACTGCAGCAGCCTGAGGCAAATATTGCCGCACATGTGCAGGAAGGCCAGGGTGTCCAAGCCGAGGGAGATTTCCACGACGATGATGCCGACCTGCGTCAAAGACGCGAAGCAAAGCTTGGATTTCGCGTCCGTCTGCGCGCGCCCCACCAATGCGGCATAGCACGCCGTGACAATGCCCGCCGCGGCAGCGAGAGAGCGGGTCGCCAAAGAATACTGCACCAGCGCCGAAGCTCGCAGCAGCAGGAAGCACCCGGCATGGACCGAGAGAGCCCCGTAATAGACCGCGCTCGACGGCGTCGGGCCTTCCATGGCGCGCGGAAGCCAGGTCGAAAAGGGCAGAAGCGCGCTCTTGGCCGCGGCCGCCGCGATGATGAGAAGCGCGATGATTGCCACCTTATCCGGCCCCAGTCGCGAGAGCTGCTGCCCCGCGCCTGAGAACAGCAGCGAAAGGCTGTCGCTGCCGGCCCAATGGTGGAGCAGAACGGCCGCGCTCAGCATGCAGGCGTCGCCGACGCGGTAAAACGTCAGCACGCGCAATCCGTTGTCCACCGGGACCGGGCGTTCATGAAAAAAAGCGACCAGCAGGGCGGAGCTCAAACCCAGGATTTCCCAGCCCGCGAAAAGCGTTTCGACGGATCCGGCGAGAGCGACAAGGAGGATGCCCAGGACGAAGCAGACCAGCAGGATGAAGTAGCGGTGAAACCCCGGCTCTCGGTGCAAATAGCGAAAAGAAAAAGATGAAACGACGCCGCAAATCGCAACGGCAAGCGCCGCAAAAGCAAGCGACCAGCCGTCGATAAGAAGATCGAAAATAAAGCCGCCCTCGCTCGCGAACCAATCGCCGAGACGGATTGATATGGGGTGGCGCACGCCCGCCGCGTAGAGAAAGCCGGCGGCCGTCAAGGCTAAAAACGCCGTCAGGAACGCCGCCCGCGTCAAGATTCCCACGCGTTCCTCGCTCCAAGGCCGGTTCAGGAAGCTCGGCAGCGACAAGATCGCCAGCAAAAGCGCGGGCGCGGCCAAAGCCGCGAAAACGCAGTGCCGCAACAAAGCCGGTCCGGTCATGCGCCCTTCTCAGCGGGGGGAGCTATTATTTCCGCGATGGGCAAGTGGCCGCGCTTGCCGCTATACCAGGAGAATGAATCGCCGACCACGGCGGCCAGGGGGGCTTCGGGCGTCCATGGCCGGTAACCCTCTTTCTCGCGCAGCCACAGCGCCTGGGAGCGGGGTTCAAGGCAGGCGGCGAACATCCAGCGGCGATCGAGCAGCCCGCGAATATCCGGAAGACGCTTGAGGACCGCTTCGAATCGCTCCGGTTCGGATTCGACGACCATGAAAAGCCGCGTCGGCTCGTGAATTTCCACCATCTGCCATGGCAGGCCCGTGCGCAAGTCGCTCTGAGTTCCGTTCATAACACCCAGCAAGCACGCGACGTTGTGCGGCAGCTTCGTCGCGCACCCATAGCCTGAGGGATCGACGCGGCTGAAGTAATACTCCAAAGAAATGCCGGCCACGACCGGCGTCACCGCGGCG
>JAGWJU010000299.1 GCA_028865585.1 Elusimicrobiota bacterium
GTGGACCAGAGCATCCAAACTGCGGCAGTTCCTGCGCTCGTAGCGCTTGGCCGCGTCCAAATAAACGTGGCGGAGAATGGTGAGAAACCAGCTTTCCGGGTTCGACGAGGGCTCGAACTTGTCCCAATGGCGGATGACCCGGAAAAAGGCCTCTTGGACCAGCTCCTTCGCCTCTTCTTCGCTGCGGCAAAGCTGGCAAGCGAAGCGGAAGCCCCGCTCCGAATAGTCCTTGATAAACTTCTCCAGCTCCCGAGCTCGGTTCATCGTCCCCCGGTCTACGAACCACGCCCTGGAAAAGTTCCCTCCGGGCAGGCCATTTTAACAAAATCGCAACACGAGTGACACCTCTTCGTAACAAGGTGGGAGCACGCTTAGAGCATGGAGCGGCAAACTATGGAGTCCTACAAGGAGCAGCCGGCCTGGGAGGACCTGCTGGTGCGCGAAGACGCGCCGCCCGTTTCGGCTCAGTCTCAGGGGGGGATTTCTCCGTCCCACCTGACGCACGAACTGCGGGCGCCGGTCACCGCCATCCGCCTGGGGCTGGAAATTCTACAGACTCAGCTCAACGGACGCCTCTCCGCGGACGAACGGCACATGCTTGTCCTCGCTTTTAAGAACACCGTCCGCCTGGAAGCGCTCATCAACGACGTCATGGACTACTCCAAAATCGCGGCCGGCAAGATGCCGCTCAAGCGCGAACCGTGCTCCCCGAACGATCTCGTGAAGGAGTCGGTGGAAAGCCTGCAGCCCTCCGCGCTCGCCGCCGGCGTCAAGCTCATCGCGGAGGATATGGAGTCCTTGCCGCGGGTTTCGGCCGAAGGCCGCCGCATCGTGCAGATGCTGAGCAACCTCGTCTCCAACGCGATTAAATACGTCCCGCCCCGCGGGCGCGGCGTCGTGCGCGTATCGGCCGCTCTGGGGAAGTTCGAGCATGCGGGAACGGTGGTCTTCAAGGTCAAGGACAACGGCTGCGGCATCGCGCTCAAAGACTTGGAGCCGCTCTTCAACGCCTTCTCGCAGGTCGACTCCAAGAACCAAAAGGGCGGAACGGGCCTGGGTTTGGCCCTGGTCCGGGCCATGGCCGAACTTCATGGCGGCAGGGTCTGGGCGGAGAGTTGGCCGGGAGCCGGATCGTCCTTCTACTTCAGCATTCCCATCGCGCGCGAGGATCAGCGCAAGCCCGTCGAGGCGTATCCCAAGCCGGTTGAATACTCGGGGCTTTTGATGGCTTTCGCCAAGCGCATGAACGCCGTCCTGGCGTTCTTCGTTTGACCGCCGTCCGCGCTAAACGCGGCTCTTGAGCAGATCCAGGATGGCCGCGACCGTCATCAGGTTCTTTGTTGCGCCCGCGTAAGAGAGCCTGTTGACCAGGCGCATGGCCGACTTCCAGGACATCCTGGCATTTAAGAATTCCGTGCGGTAGGCTTCCAGCCTGCTCTCCAATCCCTGGCGCATGGGCGAAGGCGCGTGCCGGGCGCGCTCAAGCGTGGCCTGATGATAGCGCTCCATCGCGGCCTCCACCCGAGTTTTCGCGGCCTCGAGGCTCTCGTGGATTCGTTCGCCCCAATGCGCCCGCCAGGTGGGCTCCGCGGCGCTGATCTTATTTTTTGCCGCGGCTAGCTCTACCTGAAGCCGCGCCTTCAAGATGTGCGGTTCCGGAGTTCTGCGCAGATTGGAAACTAGTCCCAGAGGACGCATGAGCGCGAGCCACCACTTGGTCATGTCGAACTGGTACCAGCGCACGCCGTTTCTCCAATCGGAGGGGAACTTGTGGTGGAAGTTGTGGTAGCCCTCGCCGAAGGTCAAGGGAGCCAGGACCCAATTGTCGCGGGCCGAGTTGTCCAGGCTGTAGGGACGCTTGCCCCAGAGGTGCGCGGCCGAGTTGATGAGGAAGGTCATGTGGTGGCCGAGCGTCACGCGCAAGAATCCGCCCCACAAAAGGCCCGCCAGCAAGGGCCGGCCGGCCAAATGCCCCAGAACGGCCGGGAAAACGAAGCCGGCCACGATGACGATGGCCAGATACCAGCGGTGCTGCCACATGAGCAGGGGATCTTTGAGCAGATCCGGCACGCTCTGATAGCGGGTCTTGGGATCGCGGCTGTCTCTGTAGCAAATCCAGCCCATGTGGGCGTAGAATCCGCCGCGGTTGATGTTGTAGGGTTCCGCGTCGGTGTCCACAAAACGGTGATGGTTCCGGTGATCCGCGGTCCAATTCAGGGCAGAATTCTCCACCGCGGCCGCTCCGAAAATCAGATAGAAGAGCTGCAGTATTTT
>JAGWJU010000300.1 GCA_028865585.1 Elusimicrobiota bacterium
CGCGTTTAGGCGTTGATAAAATTCTTCCGGAGACAACTCGATTTCCCGGAGAATCTCGCGGATCAGCGGGCGGGAGAGATCGCGCCCTGGGTGATGAGGCAATGCGGCGGTCCTCAAAAGCAATTTCTCCATGGTTTTCGCGGAGACGATGGGAAGACGGCTCACGCTTGGACTTCGATGAGCTGAGTCCCGACGAATTCAGGGATGGGGGCGGAGTCTTGCCCGGCTTCTTCCAAGCAGAGAGAAAGGACTTCCTTCAAGTTGCGGCCCAACTCGTCCAAGGAAGCGGCTTGGGTGTGGGCGCCGGGGATGCCGGGAACAAGGCCGATATAAAGCCCGCTTTCCGAATCTTTTTCCACGATGGCGGTGAATCGACGAGTCATGCTTTGAGTATAGCAGAGGTCCCGGGCGGACACAAGTTCAATATGCCAGTGCAACACTTTGAGGAATTGAAGACCTGCTGTAGGATAGGCAGGTATGAACGAAAAGTACCGGCATTTAGGATTGGAAGAAAGAGAGAAGATCGCGGTGTGGAGAAGCCGAGGAATGCCGCTGCGGGACACGGCTGAGAAACTCGGGCGCAGTCATAGCAGCCTATCCCGGGCACCTAATCCCTTGCTCCGGCCTGGTGTCCATTTGACTTCATTCCGGCAGACAGGCCATAATAAAATTGGAACGGCTCAAAAGAGCCGGGGCAAGTTCCGCCGGCGTGGATAGAAACGCTTTGAGCTATGGCAGGCTATCGGCTATTTATCTAGCGCTAGCGCTATAGCCAGGGCTGGATAGCGCTATGGATAGCGCTAGATAACGCTATGGATAGCGCTATAGCGCTATAGCCGGACGGATAGCCAAAAAGCGATTCGAAGGGAGAAACATATTTCGACTTGTTGCGCCGCGGGGGTTGTTCCCGGCGTTCGCCGCTTGAGGTATGCACTTTTAAATCTTAAATCCTTAAAAAACTATGCACTTTTAAATTTTAAATGACAGAATTGAAAATGGGTCTTGACAAATCAAGCGGCTCTGCTATACTTCTAAATGCCGTTGACCGACAAATGGCAAACCTCCCGCGAGGGGGGGGCGCAAAGCCGAGGGCCTCAAAGCAGTCGGAGGTCGCCCGGTTGCCGAAGACATGCGGCGCAGCCGTGGACAAGACATCATCGCCCGGCCCGGACGCTTTGCTTCGGCACGGAGGTGCCAGGACAGCGTGACGGACCGGGGTTTTCGTTCCAAGGAGTCCAAGCGCTTGAAGACGGGGAAGGGCCTCGCGATTTTGTGCGGGCTTTGCCTCTCTTTCATTCTCGCCGCAGCGCGCCGCGGCCGCGCCGAAATTCCCGTGGGCCTGGACGCCCAAGGCGTGAGCGTGTCCTGGGCCATCCGCAATCCCCTGGGCCTTGATGTCCGCGATGCTTTAGCCCGCCCCGTTTCCGCCGGCCTGGTCGAAGAGCAATTGAAGTCCGCCCAGGCCCATGCGGAAGCCCGCGCGGCCTATGCCTCCCGCCTGCCGCTGGCCCGCGCCTTCGTCCGGTTTTTGGAATTTTTGCCCGCCTTGAAGCTTTTCATGGCCGGAGGCTTTCCGGCTCCGGCGCGCCGCGGTCCCGAAGCCGTGCGCACGGCCCCGAAGCCGGAACCCAAGGCTGGAATGCCCGGTCCGCTCGTTCTGGGCGCGGTCCTTGGCTCGGCCGCTGTGCGCCTTGAGTCCTTTTGGCGTCCTTGTCGACATGACTCTCCTTCCTTGACGCCCCTGCGCTGTTAATTCCCGCCCACAACCCCCCTACAAAGCTTCATCAAGACGCAGTTCGGAAACAGGGCTGCATCTCGTCCCAAACATCAGAAGTTCGTAGGTTTGGGACGTCCCGAACCTACGCATTTCGGAAGTTCGGGACGCTTAAGGCATCTCGACTAAGGACGCATTGACTCTGGAAAAAACGGGATGAATATCCGCACGAAGACTCTGAATCGTTCCTATACGCGCGCGTGCGCGCGGGTGTGCGCGTTGGTGGCCGCCGTTTTGTTCTTGGCCGCCGCGGCTTGGGCGCAAGGCGCCGCGGACGCCCCGGGCCCCTCCGATTTCGCCGGACAATACGCCGCGGCCGTGTCCTCCTCGGCCCGGCTGGACGCGGTGATGGGCGCCATCCGCTCCAACAGCCCGGCGCAGGCCGCGTGGCTCATCAACGATTTTAACTCTGAATCCGTGCCCGCCATCCGGGCCTGGATGATCCGGGGCGTGGCGGATGTGGCGCCCCGGCAAGGGCTTTCGCT
>JAGWJU010000301.1 GCA_028865585.1 Elusimicrobiota bacterium
CGCCGCGGGCGCCGCGGGCGGCGGCTCCGGGAGCGGCGCGGCGCGTGGCATCCCCACCTTGAACGACAGCGGATTTAAGTCCGGCGACTGGCGCGTGGCCGGCGGCGGATCGGGCGCGGCCTTTTCGCCCAAGGGAGCCTCCCAGCCCGGCCGCAAGGCCGCGCAGACCACGGGCTTCGGCGCGACGCACAGCCTGTCTTCTTTGGCCAAGACCGGTTTGCAGGGCCTGGGAGGCCTCGGCGCCGTGGGCCAGGCCCGGCAGGTCAACGGCGAGATGACCAACCCGGGCTACGGCGGAGGCGCCAGCCGCTACGACACCGCGGGCGTCCACGGCGGCACGCCCATCGGCGGGGCTTCGGGCGTTTCCACCGGCGGGACCGGAACGGGCTCCGGCTCGGGCTCGGGCAATGCCAACGCTCCTACCAACGGCGGCAGCAACGGCAATCAGTTCGGCGCGCCGCCCGCGCCGCAGGCGGGGCCCAGCGCCGCGCCGTGGCAGGGGATGCTCAATGAAGCCATGATGATGATTTTTGCCGCAGCCGTGCTGATTTACATCGCGAATAAATTAACGAAGAGCTTCACCGTGGTCTCCACGATGGCGACGGTGTTGGCCAGCATCGCGGCGCTGCTGGGCATTATCGTGGTGACGCTGGGCGCGTCCATCGGCGGGGGCGGTCAGCAGGCGGTCGGCTCGATGCTGACTTTGTCGGGCGGACTCGTCGCGGCCAGCGCGATTGCGATGGCTTTTGGTTCGCAAGAGAAGAGTCCCAGCAGCCTCGTCACCAATATCGCCAAATACGCCGGCGTGGGCGCCATCGTCGCGGCGATGGGCGCGTACATGCAGTCGGGCGCCATGAGCGGCTCGGGCAGCTCGGGCGGCTTGGGCGGCTTCGCTTCGCTTAATCCGCACGGCGCGCAGGTCGTCGTCGTTCAATCGATTCCCAGCGAGTTCGGCGGGAGGATAGGATAAACCCATGGATGCCCAAGTTCAGATTCCCTCCATCAAACTGGCCAAGGTCGGCCGGAAAAAAAAGAAAAACAAGCTCATCCCTTTTCTGCCCGACTTTTTGGGCGGCGGCGCCTCGCCCTGGGGCGCGGGCGCGGGCCTCTCTCTGGGCGCCAAGATGGCCGTGGTTTTCGTTGTCTCCACTTTGGGCGTGGGCGCCTACCAGGTCGGCAAGACCTTGAAGCCGGGCGGCGCTGGACAAGCGGGCTTAAAAAGCGGCCTCGCGAGCATTTTCGCCAAGCCGCATTACGGCAGCGCCGCGGGCTTGCCCACCAATAAGCCCTGGTATCAGAATTCCTTGGGCATGGCCGACGCCAAGGGCGGCTATCCCGGGAGCATGGAAAACGCCGCGGCCGGCGGCGCGGCTTCGGGTTCGGCCAATGGAGCGGCGAACGGAGCCGCCGCGGGCGCGGCGGCCAAGGCCGGAGCGGCCGGGGCCGCCGGCGCCTCGCCTTTTGACGCCTTGGCCAAGGCCAAGGCTCTGGCCGCGGCTCAGGCGAAGGCGAAAGCCGCCGCGGAGCAGCAGGGTATGGGCGCGGGCTCCGGATTAGGAAACGGCATGGGCGGCTTGGGCGCGAACATGGGCGGGCCGTCCTCGGTCGCGGGCGGATCGTCTTTGGCCGGGCTTACGGGCGGGACCTTCGGCGCGGGCGGCGGCGGTGCGGCGGGCGCGAAGACGCCCGGCACGCCCGCCAAAAAGGTTGTTCCTTTCGAGCGCTCCTACGGAGCGCATG
Organism: Elusimicrobiota bacterium; assembly: GCA_028865585.1. Lineage (GTDB taxonomy): Bacteria > Elusimicrobiota > Elusimicrobia > UBA1565 > UBA9628 > JAGWJU01. Next base: position 1,741 of record JAGWJU010000301.1, read on the forward strand.
CGCTCGGAGGCTCTTTGGGCCAGGGCGAGCAAGGTTTGGGCGCCGCGGGACAGCTTCGTTCCATCCATAACATGAACCCTTATACGGAATCCTCCAACCCTCAGATGTCGAAGGGGGCCTCGTCCCAGGGCTTTGACACGGGGCAATCCAACGGCAGCGCGATTACCGGGGCCGGCATCAGCGGAGGCGGGGGCAGCGCGCCCGCGCCAAGCCAGGACAACACCGGTTTTGGCGGCGGAGGGCCCACCAACGGAGGATTTCAAGGCGGCGGAGGCTATAGCGGCGGCGGCACGACGACTCCGCCGCCCGGACCGACGGCCGCGCCCTGGGCGGGGATGATGAGTTGGGCGGGGAAGCTTTTGGCGGTAGCGGGAATTTTATTGGGGATTGCATCTGCGCTTGCATTGTTTTCGGAATATGATTGGTGGATTATCGAATGGCTTGCACGCGCTGCGTGCGTCTTAGCGGGACTTGCGACTCTTATGGGTTTGTCCATGATTGGGATGGGGCAACA
>JAGWJU010000302.1 GCA_028865585.1 Elusimicrobiota bacterium
ATGCCGATGAGCGCCTTCTCGCGCTTGACCGCCTCCTTAAGATCCTTGAGATAGGTCTCGACCGGCTCGGGGTGGAGGCCGCCGAAAAGCGGATCGCGCTCGGCGTGGATGGCGGAGATTTTCTTGGAGTTGACCAGCTCCTCCAGAAGCCCGCTCGCCGCGCCGTAAAGATAGTCGACCACGACCGGGCGCTTCAAGCGCGCGCGAATCGCCGCCACGTTGACGCGGGACTTGATGTAGCTTAAATACGCGTCGCGGAAGGACTTTTCCTGGAAGCCGCCGGCCTTGACGGGCTGGGTTTTGTCGAGCCAGGATTCCACCGCGGACGTGACGTCCTCCTGGGCCGCGCGGCCGTCTATCTTGATCTTGATGCCGTTATAGGCCGCCGGATTGTGGCTCGCGGTCACCATGACGCCGGGCCCTTTAAGCTTCTTGGTCAGGAAGCTCAAGGCCGGTGTCGGGAACACCTCCGTGCTCAGGATGGTCTTGAATTTGTTGCCCTGCATGACTTGGGCCACTTCGCGGGCGAACATCTCCGAGGCGAAGCGTCGGTCGTAGCCGATGATCACGGGGCCGGCGAGATAGGGCTTGCGCTGGGCGCGGGGCTTGGTAGCCTCTTCCTTAAGATAGTCCGCGATGGCCTGCGCCGCGCGGCGCACGTTGCCCATGGTGAAGTCGCGCGCCATAACGCCGCGCCAGCCGTCCGTGCCGAATTTGACGTCCTTTTCCGCGTTCTTTTCCATGGGGTCTTCCTTTCGCGCCTAGTTTTTCAATCCAGATTATACTAGGATGCTTTTCGCCTTGTCTATCCGCGATAGATGACGATGGAGCAAAACCTCAAGCGGCGGCTGTTTCTGGCCGCGGGGCTGGCCGCGCTCGCCCTTTTTCTCGGCTGGGAGTGGTTCGCGCTCAAAGCGTATGTGCGGCAGGACGCCGCGCCTCCGTCCTGGGATCAATCCGACCACCTGAGCGACGCCTGGGATTACCGGCAAGCGCTGGAGCGCGGGCGCTGGTCCGTCCTGTGGACCCTGCCGCCAAAGCCCGGCATGCCGCCGTTCCCGCCGCTCTACGCCTTGTCGATCATGGGGTCGTATTCCTCGCCCAAACCCGCCCAGGCCGCGCTGCTGATTAATTGGTTTTATCTGGCCCTTTTATGCCTGTCCGTTTTCGGCATCGCCTGGGAGTTCCGTCCGGATTTTACCGCCCTGGCCGCGGCGATCATCTTCGCGGGCGCGCCCGCCGTGCAGGACCTGTTGTTCACCCAGCTCATGGACTTGGCCGTGGTCGCCTTCGCCGCGGCCGCGTATTGGGCGCTCATCCGCTCGGAGAAGTTCAAACGGTGGCCCGGCTCCCTCGCCTTCGGCGCCTTATTCGCCGCGGGCATGCTCTACAAGTGGAGCTTTTTCAGCTATCTGCTGCCCGCCTTCTGGGTCGCGGGCGGCGCACTGCGCGATCCGGAGCGCCGGCCTAAAGTTTTAACCTCGGCGGGCTTCGCGCTGGCCGGCTTCGCGCCCTGGTATTTCGCCGAAGCGCCGCTGCTTTTACCCAAGCTCATCCAAGCTTCCGCGGATCAGTCGGTGGCATTCTGGCGCGGCGGCGCGGTCTTGGCCTATTTTAAGGACAGCATTAACGGTCTCGGGCTGCCGTTTTTTCTGCTTGGCTGGCTTTCCCTTCTTTCACCCAGGCACAAGCGCCGCTGGGAAAGCATGCGCCTCCTGCCCGCCTGGATCGCCGCGTCCTATCTCTTCTGGACCGTCGTGCCCAACCGGCAAATGCGCTTCCTGCTGCCCGGCCTGCCCGCCCTGGCCGTGTGCGCGGCCTCGGCCTGGCCCGATCTCATTGTCTGGCCGCTGGCGGGCTTCCAGCTCCTTTCCGCCGCGAATTTTCCGGCGGGCGTCATTCCGGCAACATCTGTTCCCATGCCGCTCGACGCGACGGCGACCCTTTTGCCCAGCCGGCCGCCCTCTCCCGCGGACTGGAAAATCGCGGACATCCTCAAAACGGCGGATGAGCTGCGCGATCCCCAAGAGCCTTTCGCGAATGCGACCCTGGTCGCCAACGCCCCCCAATTCAACGGACCGACGTTCGCCTGGGAGGACCAGCGCCTGGGGCTTTCGCACGTCAAAATGCGCGCGGTGAACCACCGCCTGTGCGAACTCTCGCAGTTCGTCATCCTTAAAGAAGGATCCTTGGGGCCGCCAGCCGCCGTCGCGGGGCTGCCCGAGGCGGCCGTGCAAATCCAGGACCCGCAC
>JAGWJU010000303.1 GCA_028865585.1 Elusimicrobiota bacterium
ACCATCACCGCCGCCAAGTCCGTCACGGTCAACGGCGTGGCCTCAAGCACGGACTCGGCCTCGGTCGCCTGGTCGGGCGTGGCCAACGCGTCGTTTACCGCGCTCAGCCAGTCCTCCGTCACCGTGGCCAACAACGGCGTCGTGACCGAAGGCTGGGAGCTCAGCACCAACCCCTACACCATCGACACGACCAACGTGAGCGGCTCGTCGTGGCAAGTGGTCGGCTCGACCCTGACCCTGCCCGGTCCCAACCAAGTCGCGCTCCAGGCGGTCTTCGGCTCCTCCAACACCGCGGCGGGCGGCTGCCCGGCCGTGGGCTCCTCCGACTGGAACGGCGCCTACGCGACGCCCATCACCGGCTCGGTCACCCAGTACACCAGCTCGGTCTACGCCGACCCCAGCCTCAACAACCTCGGCACGCCCAACCCGGACAACGGCTCCAACCAGCTCTACGCCGGCAGCAAGCGCGCCCTGTGCTGGAAGCTCATCATGCCCAACTCGACGAGCACGCAGGACACGCAAAACGTCCAGGTCATCGTCACCGCGCTCTAGTTCTTAGAATGAAGATACGAACGAAGCTCATCCTGACCACGAACGCGGTCTTGATCTGCTCCATGGCGCTCCTGGGCTACGGCATCATCGCCGCCGAGAACGCCTATAAGATGGAAAGCATGGAGAACTCGGCCAAGATCATCGAGAACTCCGCGGTCCGCGTCGCCATGGACGCGCTCCTGCAGAAAGACGAGCTGCAGCTGGTGAGCTACGTCAACTTCCTCAAAAGCCTCTACCCCGCGCTGGCCTACGCCAAAATCGACTGGCGCGTGCCGGGCCGAGTCCAAAACCTGACGCTGGGCCAGGCGCTCCCCAAGGACGAAATCACCGAGTCCAAACTCCAAGTGATGGACCCCGAGGACACCCGGCGCCTGGTCCGCATCACGCTCGGCATCGACAAGGACGTCCTAAACCGCGAAACGCGCCAGACCCAGTGGCGCCTTGAGAAAATCGTCGCGGCCGGCTGGCTCATCTCCTCCTTCGTGGGCATGCTCCTGATTTATTTTCTTTCGGGAACGCTCACGAGGAAGATTAAGTCGCTGGCCGCCCTTGCCGCGGAAATCGGCTCCGGAAAGCTCGGACGGAAGCTCGAGTGGTCCTCGCAGGACGAAATCGGCGATCTGGCCCGGGCGGTCAACGTCATGTCGGACCGGCTCTCGGAACTCGACGAGGCGAAGAAAAATTTCGTCTCCTCCGTCACCCACGAGCTGCGCTCGCCCCTGGGCGCCATCGAGAGTTTTTTGGGCCTCATCGAAATGAAGATCAAGGAAGGCTCTCCGCAATCCCTGCGCGACTCCTACGAGTACATCGAGCGGATCAAGACCAACACCGGCCGTCTCGGAAAGTTCATCAACGAGCTGCTCGACGCCGCCAAATTCGAGAAGGGCCGGATGATCTGCGCCCTCAATCCCATGGACCTCTCCAAGGCGGCGCAGGAGGCCTGCGATCTTTTCCAGGCCAAGGCCCAAAAGCAGGGCGTCGCCGTTCAAAACGAGATTGCCGCGCCGTTTGAAATCATCGGAGACGCCGAGAAGCTGCGGCAGGTCTTCGGCAACCTCGTCTCCAACTCGCTCAAATTCACCCCCGCCGGAGGGCGCATCACCCTCTTCGCCGAACGCTTCCGCAACGACACGGGCCGCTGGGCGGAGATATCCGTCAGCGACACGGGCTCCGGCATCTCGGAGAAGGATTCCCAAGGCCTGTTCACTCCTTTCTCCCAGGGCAAGAACGCCTCGCGGACTCAGGAGAAGGGCACGGGGCTGGGCCTTTACATCGTGAAGTCCATCATCGAACAGCACGGCGGCAAGATCAATTTCCACTCGGAACCCGGGAAAGGCACGACGGTATCCTTTACGGTCAGGACCAAGGCGTGAGAACGGCCGTCGACATCAAACGCAGGGAGGCGCCATGACGACGCGAATTCTGGTGATAGACGACGAGGAGGACTACCGCGTCATCGCGGAAGAAATCCTCAAATCAGCGGGTTGGGAGGTCAAGACGGCACAGGACGGCGAGAAAGCCCTCGCGGCGCTCAAAGACTTCGCGCCGGACGTCATCCTCGTGGACTGGAACATGCCCGTCATGGACGGCGAGGATTTCTGCCGGGCCCTGCGATCGGACGCCCGCTTCAAGGGCGTTCCCGTCATCATGCTCACCGTCAAGGGAGACGTGGAGTCGGAATTGGAAGCCCTG
>JAGWJU010000304.1 GCA_028865585.1 Elusimicrobiota bacterium
TGACGGGCGTATTGTTGAGCGTTCACTCGTGGCTCGACAGTTGGCCCAAGCTCATCGCGGGGGGCATCCTGGGCGCCGCTTTGTTCTGGGCCTGCGGCGGCGCCATTGCCGGCGAGGAGGATCGCCGGACCATGGCGACTCTTTGGGATCACGCCCTGTCCTATGTGCGGCGTTCCTAAAAATGGTCTAATCGGAGCGGCCTTATGCTCGAATACGCGCTCCTGACCTTCGGCTCCCTTTTCGCCATCGTCGATCCGTTCGCCGCGATCCCGGCGTTCCTGGCCATGACGCCGCAAGACAGCGTCCCGGAGCGCAAAAAGACCGCGCGCACGGCGAGCCTCGTATGTTGGGTGGTGCTGACCGCCTTCGCCGCGTCGGGCCCGCTGATTTTCAAGATGCTGGGCATCACGCTCAAGGCCTTCCAGATCGCGGGCGGGCTGGTGCTGCTCCTCTCCTCACTGGACATGCTGCGCGCCCAGCCCTCGCCCCTGCGGGAGACCGCCGAGGAAACCGCCGCGGGCCTAAGCAAGGATGACGTCGCAATCACGCCCCTGGCCATCCCCATGCTCTCGGGGCCCGGATCTATCACCACCGTCATCGTGCTCGCCGGGCACGCGGACGGCTGGCCGAAGCTGGCCATTTTCTACGGCGTGGTCGCGCTCGTCTCTCTCTTGAGCTACTTGACTTTGACTCTCGCGGCTTCGGGAGCGAAAAGGCTCAGCCCTATCGCGCTCAACATCATCAACCGCCTGATGGGCTTGATGCTCGTCGCCATCGGCGTGCAGTTCATCATCTCGGCGCTGAAGATTTAGGCCGAGCGGCTATTGCGGCCGAGCGCCGTTCTGGTGCCAGAGTTCCAGCATCAGGAGCGCCCAGAGGCGGTAGCCGTGGTCCCGTCGTCCGCTCTGGTGCTCGTCCCAGAACCTCCGCAGCTCCGGCACGGCGAAGTAGCCCCGGCCCAACGCCTCGGGAGATAGAACCAAGCTCTCCCAGTATTCTTTGAGCGGCCCTCGGAACCAGGCGCCCAGAGGGATTCCGAAGCCCATCTTGCCGCGCTTGTAGATGGACGGCGGCAGCTTGTCCTTAAAGGCCTCTTTCATGAGCCATTTGTGGCCGGTGAAGCCGCGCAGCTTCCAATGTCCCGGCAGGGTGAAGACGGTCTCGACGAATTCCTGATCGAGGAGCGGCGAGCGGGCTTCCAGGGAGTTGGCCATGCTGGCGATGTCCATCTTGGTCATGAGACATTCCGGGAGGTAGGTCTTGAAATCCACGTAGAGCAGGCGGTTGACGAAGTCCTCGCCCTTGGAGGCTTCGAAAGCGTCGGCGAGATAGCGCAGAGCCGCGCCGCGGCCGTCACTCAGGCGCGATTTAAAGTCGGCGCTGTAGAGCCCTTCCTTCTCTTCTTCGGTGAAGTAGCCGACGACTTTGAGGTGGCGCTGCGCCAAATCGGCGTGGAGCAGGGAACGAATGAAGCGCTTCAAACGCCAGGAAAACCCGTAAGGCGCGTGGTATTCCGGCAGGAATTCGGCGCCGGACTTAAGCGCGGCCAAGGCCGGGGAGGGCAGAAAATCGAAGAGGCGGCTCAACTTCATCGCGCAGTAGCGCACGTAGCCCGCGAAGTTCTCGTCTCCGCCGTCGCCGTTTAGGGCCACGGTGACGTGTTTTCTCGTTTCGCGCGAGACGTAGTAGGACGGCAGGGCCGAAGCGTCCGCGTAGGGCTCGCCGTAGTGCCAGGCCAACTTCGGCAAAACCTCGGCCATCTCCGGCTTGACGACGAACTCTGTGTGCTCGCAGCCGTAGCGCTGGGCCACTTCCTTGGCGTAATGAAGCTCCGAGAATGCCTGCTCCTCGAAGCCGATGGAAAAGGTCTTGACCGGCCGCTCGGAGAGCTCGCTCATCAAGGCGACGATGATGGAGGAGTCGATGCCGCCGGAGAGAAAGGCGCCCAGAGGCACTTCGGAAATCATGCGCAGGCGCACGGACTCCTTGAGCTTGTCGGCCACCAGCGCCTTGGCCTCCTCGAAGTCCGTGGTTTTGGGGGGCGCTCCCAACGGCAAATCCCAGTAGCGCTCAACATGGACGCGGCCTTTTTCCAATATCAGCGTATGCCCCGGCGGCAGCTTCTTAAGAGACTTGTAGATGCTTCCCGGGGAAGGGATGTACTGCAGCGAAAGGTACTGATCCAACGCCTCCGGAGAGATTTCGCCGGAAACTCCCGGCCAGACCGTCACGCAGCGCATTT
>JAGWJU010000305.1 GCA_028865585.1 Elusimicrobiota bacterium
TGGGCGTGGTCGAGCCCAGCGGGAACCCGACCACCGTGCAGACCTTCACGCCGCTGCCGCGCAGGAGCTGGGCGCAGAAAGCGACGTAGGAGGGATTGACGCAGACCGACGCGAAGCAGTAGGCCTTGGCCTCTTCGCAAAGCTTGGCGACTTCCTCCTGCGTGGCGTTCGGCTTCAACAGAGTGTGATCCACGTAGCGCGCCACGGGCGAACACTGCCTGCTCGGCCGGCACACGCCGATGCGGTCCGCGCCCAGGGCCTTCAACTGGCTTTCGTTCAACTCCCTGACCGGGCCGCAGTGCGGACAGTCGGGCGCGCCCGTGTGCTCGGTCTCGCCGTCCGCGGCGGCGGCCGAGGCCGGAGGCCGAGCCGTCCCGGACGCCTTACCGGAAAATGCCTTGGCGTCCGGGGCCAGGGGCTTATACGGCGCCCATTCGCCGGAGAACACCTTGCCCGCGGTGCCCACGGTCACCCGCGGAGACGGCGCGGACGAGTCCGGCCGCCGGGGCGAGGGCTCCGCGTCCCTGCAGCCGCAGCCGCCCTCTTTCAAAAATCCCTCGCGCGCCAAGACGCGCACGACTTCCTCGACCACCCGGCGCAGTTGCGCTTCATTCATACTTTTTGACCCTCCCTCCGGACGTCACCTGATCCACGATGCCGCAAATGACCGCCCGGATGGGCGCCTTGGCGTCCTTTAAAATTTGCCGCGCGGAGTTTCCCTCGTCGGCGACGAGCACCACGCCGCCCGGTCCCGCCTGCACCCCGCCGTCGACGGCCATCACCGCGTCGCCGAGAGGTTTTTCGGTGAACGGATCAATGGGCCGGACCAAAAGCAGCTTCTTGTCGCGCAAGGATTCATGCTTCCTGGTGCCCCACACGTTTCCCACCACCTCGGCGATGAACATCAGGGCCTGCTTCCCGCGCTTGGCGCCCGAAAGCTTCTTGTTTGATGCCCCTCGACGATGCCCACCACCGCCGCGTCGATGGGCGGAATATCGGGGAAAGCCACCGCGGCTTCCCGCGCCGCGACCCAAAAAACTTTTTCGGACGCCCCGGCCCCGACCGCGTCCATGGCCACGATGGGATCGCCCGCCTCGGCCTCATCCTCCCAACGCAGGGGTTGGATGAGCAAAAGGGTCTTGTTCTCGATGGCGGGCTCCTGCCTCGCGCAAAACACCCGGCCCACCACGCGCGCCAACCTCATTTCGCGTATTTCCTCTCGATGCCCGCCACCTTGGCCAGGCGGCGCTCGTGGCGCCCGCCCTCGAAGGGCGTGCCGAAAAACACGTCCAAAATTTCAGAGAGCGCCAGCTCGCCCTGGGTCTTGCCGCCCAGGCACAAGACGTTGGCGTCATCGTGCGCCGCGGCAAAGCGCGCCGAAATCGAATCGTGCGCGGCCACGGCCCGAACGCCCGGCACCTTGTTGGCCGCCATGGCCACGGCGCCGCCGAAGCCGTCCAAGAGCACGCCCTTCTCGAACTCCTTCCCGGCCACGGCCTCGGCCACCAAAAGCGCCACGTCCGCGTAGTCCACCGCCTCCTCATTATAACAGCCGAAATCGGAAACGTCATGCCCCATCTTCATGAGGCGCTTCTTGACCAATTCCTTGGCCGCGAATCCGCCGTGGTCGGAGCCGAGGACGACGCGCATCGCTATTTGCCCACCTGCGCCAGAAGCTGCTTGTCGGCCTGCGGGATGACGACGTGAGAGACCAGGTGCGCGGGCTTGATGGCCTGCACGCCCGCGGCCACGGCCGAGCGCACCGCGCCCGGCTCCGCGGTCATGGTGACGTAGCCCTTGCCGCCCGGAATCGCGGTCTTGACCTCGATGAGGCGCACCGCCGCGGCCTTGGCGGCGGCGTCCGCGGCCAGCACGGTCGCCACCGCGTCCTTGGTCTCGATGATGCCCAAAGCCTCGATGGCGTCGACCGGCACGCGCTTATCCAGGGTCTCCAGCACCTGCGCGTGGACGTTGCGGATGAGCACGTCGTCAAGCAAAGTCTTGCCCGCGATTTCCCGGCCCGCGCGCATGGCGCTCTCCACCTCGCCCACGGGGCCCTTGATGAAGACCACGTACTTGCCGCGCGCGATGACGTAGCTCTTGGCCAGCTGCACGGAGGCCATCTTGGTCATGGCGTCCGCGGCCTCGATGCCCTTGGCGATGCTCGAAGTCTCGATAAATCCCACGGCGATGTTGGCTTGCATGAGTTTTCTCCTACTTCTTCTTTATAACGATG
>JAGWJU010000306.1 GCA_028865585.1 Elusimicrobiota bacterium
CCATAGGCCATCAGGAAGACGCCGGGCAAAAAGAACAGCGTCGCGCCCCGGCTGACGTGAGCGATCAACGCCCCTGCGACGCCCACCACCAGCACGAAGAGCCCCAGGCCGGCCAGGAAGTCCCTGAACGGCTCGATGAAGAAGGCCTGGGCGCGCCAATAGCCATAGAACAAATACGCGCAGCTTCCCGCGATGAGCAGGATGAAGTGCACGTAGTAGTACAGCGCCAGGATTTCCGCTTTCTGGACCAGCGGCAGTCCGCGCAGAAGCCAGGCGGACAGGGCCATGGAACCGGCGTGCAGCACGCCGGCCAGGATGAAAATAACCCCCACGCCTTTTCGCAAAGGCGGAGGGTTATTCATGCCGTGCGGGCGGAAAACGCCCGGGCTTAGACGAGGTCTTCGGCGCCGAGAGTCTTTTTCTTGCCGTCCTGCTTCACGCGCTCGATGGAGGCGTTGACGAGCTCGGCCACGCGGCCGGAGAGCTTCTCGATGTAGTCTCCGCCGGTGCGGAAACCCGCATCCTTGACGGTTTTTTTGACCTTGCTGACGACGACGAGCACTTCTGCCATGTCTTTGTCTCCTTGAGTTAACCGCGCGTTCGCGAGCGAAACCGTGGCGCCGGGAGGACTCGAACCTCCGACATGACGCTTATGAAACGTCCGCTCTACCTCTGAGCTACGGCGCCGTCTTTCGCGGCCGCGCCTGCGGATTCTAACACATCGCGCCCGAGAGGCTCAAGAAAGAGCCTCCGGGCGCGGTCTTGGCGCGCCGCTTCTTAGCCGCGCTTGGGCTTGGGCTGGTGGTGCCCCGTGTCGATCTTGGTGCGCTCGTTCTGGCTGAGCGCGGAAAGGTCGGCCTTGAGCGTGGCCCAGTCGAACTGGTTGTTGGGCGTCACGCCCTGGGCGTTTAAGAAATCCTTGCTGACGACGGCCCAGGACTCCTCGACGTAGGCGTTGAAGAACGCCCAGGTCATCTTGAGGAAGCGGCCCCAGGTCACGATGAGCACGCCCTGGGCGTCAAAGCCCGCGACCGCGACCGAGTGGCCGCCCCAGGAGCCGGGCGCGCCGTCGCCGGAGGTGCCTTCGGCCGGGACGTCCCAGAGCCCTTCGGAGACCTGCTTCTGCGCGGACTTGGGCAGCGCGATGCCGAGGTCCCCGCCGCCGAAGAGCCAGACGGCCTTCTTGAAGAGGTCCAGATTGCCCTGCGAGAGCTGCAGGAACGCGCCCAGCTTGTCTCCGCCGATGCCGGTCTTGCGCCAGTACTTGAGCACGTCGATGATCTCCGAGCCCTGGTCCGAGCTGGGGTCGTTGGGATTGTAGTTGCCCACGCTGGGAGCCTCGTAGGCCTTCAGGATGGCGGAATCGGGGATGGTCTTCTCATTGCCGGCGTTTGCCGTCCAGATCTGCACGCAATGGCCCGGCGCGGCCACGGCACAATCCCCGATCTGATCGTTGAGCATCATGCCGAGCTTGGTGACCGGGCCGGAGAAATCGGCCTGGCCCGGGGCGTCGGGGACCTGACCGGCGTACTTCTGGAACTGGAGCGTGCGCGCGTCGGGTTTGGAGGTGCGGCGGCCGAGCTTGAACCTGGAGACATCGACCGTCTCGTGGGCATTATAGCCCCAGAAGCGGGAATCGCTCTTGATGAGCCCGGCCAAAACGGCGCGGCGGCCGGCCCGGGCGCCTTCCGAGGCGGCCATGGAGCGCAGCTGCTGCAACGCGGAGAGGGCCTTCTTCGCGTTTCTCTTGGATTTCTTGGCGGCCTTCTTGGACGCGACGGCCTTCTTGTTGGCGGCCGCAGCCTGGCGGCGGGTGACGGCCTTGACGGCGCTCTTCTGCGTGGGCCGGGCCATGGCGCGCGCGGCCATCGGCGCCGCAACGGCCTCAACCGCGGCTTCGGGCGCGGACTCGGAAACGGTTCGGGCCTGGGCCGCGGATTGCACGGGGCGGGCCGTTTGGACCGAGGGCATGTCCGCGGCGGCGTTGGGCAAAGAAATGTTAGCGCCGGCGGAGACGCTGCCCAAGTCGGCGGCGTTTAGGCCCGCGCCCAAATTGGCGAGGGGCGCGATGTCGGCGGGGCCCACGGCCATGGACGTTTCAGGCGCGTCCGCGGGGCCTTCGACGAAGCCGCCCGCGAAGGCGGGCAGCGGAAATTGTGCGAGGATGAGGACGAGGCTCAGTAGTGCGCTTTTCATTCGGTTCTCCTGGTGGAGCATGCCGTCATTAATAT
>JAGWJU010000307.1 GCA_028865585.1 Elusimicrobiota bacterium
GGGCGGGCGTATTGGAGCCGCGCACCCCGCCCAAATGAGAGGCGGCGCCGCAGCCCAGGCCGACATACTCCCCGTCGCGCCAATAAATGGCGTTATGGAGCGATTCGAAGCCCGGCCGGGCGAAGTTGGAAATTTCATAGCGAGCCAGCCCCGCCCGCTCGATGAGCTCGATGCTCGTTTCGTACATCTCGCGCCCCAAATCCTCGTCCGTCTCCGTGTTTTTTCGCCCGAAAACGGTCTTATCCTCCACGTGAAGGCCGTAAAGAGACAGGTGCTCCGGCTCAAGAGCCAAGACCTCCTCCAGGCTCTTGCGGTGAGACGCCGCGCTTTGGCCGGGCAGGCCGTACATCAAATCGACCGAAATGGCCCAGTCCCCCAGCGCGCGCGCCAGGCGGAAAATCGAGAAAAAATCCTCCGGAGAATGGCGCCGGCCGATGGATTTGAGCAGGGCGGCGTCGGTGGTCTGCAGGCCGAGGCTCAGGCGGGACACCCCCCAGCGCTTCAAGACCTCCAGCTTTTCTTCGCTCAAGCTTTCCGGATTGGCCTCGAAGGTGACTTCTGCGAAGCGCGATTTAGGATAAGACTCGTGAATCAGCGAAAAAAGCTTGGCGATGTCCCCGGCGTCGAGCTCCGACGGCGTGCCTCCTCCGATATAGAGCGTATCCGGGGTGCGGGATTGAACCATCGCCGCTTCGGCTTTGAGAGCGGCGAGATAGCGGGCGGCGATGTCTTTTCGGCCCGCGTAAGACGCGAAGTCGCAGTAGAAGCACTTGACCGAGCAAAAAGGGATGTGGACGTAGAGCCCAATCTTCGGCTGCACCGCGCGGCTCCCTATCCTTTCTTCGTCCTCACGAAGTCCATGAACGAGGAAAGAATGTCCACGGGCACTGGAAAGACGGTGATGGTGTTCTTGTCGGTTGAAATCTCGGAGAGGGTCTGCAGATAGCGCAGCTGCATGGACGCCGGGTTGGCGGACAAGACCTCGGCCGCTTGGCTGAGCTTCTCCGAGGCCTGCAGCTCGCCCTCGGCGTGGATGATCTTGGCCCGACGCTCGCGCTCGGCCTCGGCCTGGGCGGCGATGGCGCCCTGCATGTCGGCCGGGATGTCCACGTTTTTGACCTCGACGTTGGAGACCTTGACGCCCCAGGGTTCGGTGTGGGAGTCCAGAATCTGCTGGAGCTCCATATTGATCTTGTCCCGGTTGGCCAGAAGATCGTCCAGCTCCATCTTGCCCAGCACGCTGCGCAGCGTGGTCTGGGCGATTTGGCTCGTCGCGTAGGCGTAGTTCTCGACCTGCAGCACGGCCTTTTGGGCGTCGATGACGCGGAAATAAACCACGGCGTTAACCTTGATGGACACGTTGTCGCGCGTGATGATGTCCTGCGGCGGGACCTCGAGCACCAGCGTTCTCATGGTGACCCGCTGGGCGCTCATGAGAACCGGAACGACCACGCAGGGGCCCGGGCCCCCGACCTTCCAAATGCGCCCCAGGACGAAGATGACCAGGCGGTCGTACTCCGCCACAATCTTGACGGAAACGACGATCAAGCCGACCAGAACGATCAGAGGCGCCAGCATAGGCATCGGTTCACCCTCCTTAAAAAACAGATCAAAGCGACTTCGCCTCGTCGTAACCAACGGAGCGCACGCCGCCGCCGGGCTCGGGCTCGAGAACGACGCGGTAGCCGTCCACGGCGGAAATTTCATGAAGGCCGTCGACGTGCATTTTCTTGTCCTTGAAGAGGGCTTTTTCCTTCACCCGGGCCTTGGCCTCCGCCGCGTCCGAGGCCGCGACGTAAAAATTATGGTGGCTCTCAAAAATGTTGCGCCCGCCTTCGGCCAAAGCCTGATCGTAAAAGCCGCAATGCGCCAGGAACAGCTTCATTTCCTTTCCTCCGGAAAACGCTTCCCCAATGCTACCTTTTCCCCCTGGAGGCGGACAAGCGCCTGCGCCGAAGGCGCGCATTTGTTAAGATGGCCGCGTGGAGACTCCGCCGTTCAAGTCTGGATTCGTCTCGATTCTAGGCCGCCCCAACGCCGGCAAATCGACGCTTCTCAACGCCCTTTTGGGGACCAAGCTCTCCATCGTCTCGCCCAAGCCGCAGACCACGCGCCACAAGATTCTGGGACTCTTGAACGGGCCCTTCTATCAAATCGCCTTCCTCGACACTCCGGGCTTCATCACCCGCCCGAAGGATCCGCTTCAAAAGGCGCTGCGCCGCCACG
>JAGWJU010000308.1 GCA_028865585.1 Elusimicrobiota bacterium
CAGCATGGCCAGCACCTTGTCCGATTCCTCGACGCAGTCGGCGAGCGCCTCGCGGCAGTCGGACCCGCCGGCTTCGGACCTGAGCGGGAGTTCGGCTACCGCCCGCAAACGCGTCATCGGCGTGCGCAGATCGTGCGCGACGTTATCCAAGGCGTTCTTCATGCCGCGGACAAGGGATTCGATGCGTTCCATCATGGTGTTGAAGATGCCGGTCAAATCAGCCAGCTCCCCGCCGGCGCAGCGATCGGGCGCGCGGGCTCCCATGGTTCCGGATTTGACGGCCTCCAGCGTTTGGATGAGATCCTGCACGGGCTGAAGGGCTCTTCGGGCGATCAGGAAGCCGCCGATGAACCCCAGCAGAACCGCCGGCAGGAAGACTGCGGCCAAGATCCAGCGGAAGCGATCGAGCACGTCTTCGCGGGCCGCGTCGCTGTTGCCCACTTGGATGATGTCGCCATTGGAGAGCCGCCAGGAGGCAAGCTCCATGATTTGTCCGTCCCGGGTTCCGGGAAGAACGTTCCAGCTCAGCGTGCTCCGCGGAATTGCAGGGATGGCTTTTTGCAGATCGAATCCGTTCCAACTCGCAGTCCTCATCTTGAGAAGCTCCCGTCCGTTTCGCGACAAGAGGCGGATGACGTGGGCGTCCTTGCCCTGGCGGCTGATCTGCACGGCCGCTTCGCGCTCGATTCCGCGCAGACCCTCGTCATTGTACTCATCCCGCATGTGCGCCAGGGATGAAACGATGGCGGAGCGGTCCCGTCGGCGCAGCGAAGAAGCCAGGAGGAAATAGGCCGCGCTCATCACCAGGGCGTTCCCGAGAATGGAGAGAGCCGCGGACCACGCGGCCAGGTGGAAGCTCAGGGATTTCCGCCGCTGCCAGAGCGTCCTAAGCGTCCTTGATGACGTAGCCGACTCCGCGGATGGTATGGATGAGCTTCTTATCGAATGGTTTGTCGAGCTTGTCCCGCAAGCGGCAGACGAGCACGTCAACGACGTTGGTCTGCGGATCGAAATCGTAGTTCCAAACATTTTCCAGGATCATGGCCTTGGTGACCGGGCGGCCGGCGTTGCGCGCGAGATATTCGAGGAGAAGAAATTCCTTGGCCGGCAAGTCGATTTTTTCTCCGGCTCTAAAAACCTCCCGCGATGCCGGATCCACCTTGAGATCCGCGATCGTGATGGAAATGGGGTCCGCGACGGGGCGGGGCCTGCGCAGGAGGGCTTCGATGCGGGCCAGAAGCTCGGAAAAGGAGAAAGGCTTGGTAAGGTAGTCGTCGCCTCCGGTGCGCAGACCCTTGACGCGATCGTCCACCGAACGTTTCGCGCTCAAGATGAGGACGGGCACGCTTACATTTTCCTTGCGGATTTTCTCGATGACGGAAAGGCCGTCCAATTTCGGGAGCATGACGTCCATAACGGAGGCCGCGTAAGCTTCGTCGAGCAGGCGGCGGTACGCCGTCTCCCCGTCCGCGGCATGATCGACTACGAAGCCGGACTCCTTGAGTCCACGGCAGATGAACGTCGCGATTTTCGGATCGTCTTCAACCACGAGTATGCGCATGGCAATCATTCGATTTAACAACACTTTGGCGCCGGCGGGGAAGTCGGAGTTTCGAAAAAATGGGCGATTGACCCCCCGGGTTTTATGTGATATAAAAATCAGGCCTTCTAATCGCCGCCCGGAGCGTGCGTCAAGCGCCTGAGGGAAACTCGAGTCTAAATGGAAACCCTGATTGACCGCTGAGCTTTACTGGCTGCCCAAGCCGGACGATTTTCAGGGGAAGCTCGGCGCGATCAAGCAGTCCGGCGCGGACGAGCCGTCCAGGCTCGATGCCCTGCGCCGCCTTGCCAACCACAATCTCAGCCTCAGCGAAACGGCGGCTTTAGCCAGGGCGCTCGAGGGCGCTGCGCGCGGCCCTGGCGATGCGCCGGCAAAGGCGGGCTTCCGCGGTCTCAGGGTGGCGGTGCTGGCCTCCTCGACCGTCGAGCATTTGTTGCCCGGCATCCGCGTCGCGGCCTTGCGCCGCGGCCTGCTTCTGGATTTTTACGTCGGCTCTTACGGCCAATACCGCCAGGAGCTTTTGAATCCCGCCTCGGGCTTTTACGCCTTCAAGCCGGATCTGGTTTGGCTCGCCGTGGACGCCGATGAGGCGCTCATGGCGCCGTCATTCTCTCCTGAGGCGCGGGATCTCGAGGCGTTGGCGGCTGAGCGGGAGGCGGAGTGG
>JAGWJU010000309.1 GCA_028865585.1 Elusimicrobiota bacterium
CGTCTTTGTGGGTAATCTCCCCGAGCTTCTCCCGCCATTCTTCGCGCACGTGAGGCGCGAAGGACATGAAAGGACTCTCAAATCCCTTTGGAACGCAAAAATACCGGCCGGCATCCTCCCAAAGCACGGAGCAGCCGTAGGGGCGGAAGCTCTCCCGACCCTTAATGCGGCCGTTGAGATAGTCCTTGATCCCCGCTTGAAGCGGATTGGCCAAGATGCTCCTAAAGCCCAGCGCTCGCGGGCCCGACTCGCTGCGCCCTTGAAACCACCCCACGACCTTATGCCGCCGCAACAAATCCGCGGCCGCCGCGCCCGGATCCGCCACGCGGCGCGCTTTCCAGCCGGCGAACGCGGCCCGGCAGGACTTATCGTCCGGCTCCGATTCCTTCGGGCCGAAATTCGGGACCTGCTCGTCCCAAGACAGCGGCTTCCAAGGCGACGTCGAATCCCCATAGCGCAGGCCGCAGGCCGCGCCGAACGCGATGGATTCGTCTCCGGGAAACGGCGGCACATAAACGGATGAAAACAGCCCCTGGCGGGCCAGCTTCATGTTGGCGACGCAGTTGAGGGCGCAGCCTCCGGTCAAAATTAAGTTTTCCTCCCGCGGGAACCGGCGCTTCAAATCGGCGATCCGCTCAGCGAGCCACCGCTCGAAATATTCCTGGACCGCCGCGGCCGCGTCGGCGTAATGCCCGATTCGCCCACAACTCTCCCACTCCTTCTTGCCCCGCCCCTGGAATCTCTTGTCCGCGGCGAACTTCTCTCTCAAGACCTCCCGCGCGGACGCCGCGGGCTTGCCCGGCCGCCCAAAAGCGGCCAAGCCCATGACTTTGCCGTGGCTCCAGTAGGAATTGAAAATATACTGGGCGGCGGCGCTGTAAAGGCGCCCGACGCTGCCGTTCGCGGGCCCTCTTTTAAGCTGCCATTTCTTCTCCACGCACTGCAGGCGCGCCCCGACCTGCCGGTAAACCGTGTAAAATTCCCGCGCCGCGGAGGGCGGCTCAGGCGGGGGCGCAAGCGCCGCGCCGCGGAACTCCCGCGGAACGTCGCCCCAGAGATTTCCTGCCTCGTCGTTGACCACGATGAGGGATCTGGAAAAAGGCGAAAGCGCCGCGGCCGCGCGCGCATGGCAGTAATGATGAGGGAAAAAGCGGATATGGGGATTATAGCGCCGGGAAAAAAGCCCGAGCCCCAGCCGCTCGAGGTTAGCGAAATAGGGCATAACCTTGTCCCACTCCAGTTCGCCGCGCAAAGGCTCGCAACCCAGGAAGCTTTCGGCGATGCCTTCATCGCGGATCCGCGTCTTGTTCGCTATACGGAATAAAAGTCCGTCCAAGGCCCCGCCGGCGTGCTTGACGCGCAGGAATCGCTCCTTAAGCCAAAGTTCCGATTCCCGAACAGGCCCGCGCATCGGCATGACGCAGACCCCCGCGTCATGCGATTTGTTGAGCCCAATATAGGATCCCCCGGACGAATCCACGTCACCCTCGCGGCCGCGCGAATCGCTTCCCCGCCGTCATGAGAACCACGCCGCGAGAACGTACTTGGCCCCGGACGCGATGGATTCAGCGGCGTGCGGGTGCGTGATTCCCGCCGGGAAAACGATTGCCTTGCCCGTCTGCGGAACGACCGCATGGTTCTGCCTCAAAAATACGGTCCGTCCGCCTAAAAACCCGTCGTTGAGGTAGCAGACAAGAGAGATGAGGCGCGACGGACGCCCGCCTTCGGGATAGTAGTCGACATGGTGCTTATAATAACCGCCCTCGGGATACCGGATTAATCGCGCCTCCCAGCGGCGGACCCGCCACTGCCAGCAAAGCTCCAGCGCGGGAGCCACGATTTTTTTAAATTTCTCGGCGAAAGCCTTGCGCAGCGGCGCGGCGTCTTCGATCTCGGTTTCTTGGCATGACCTCGAATCGGAAAAGATCCGCTTCCCCGGCACATAAACCCCCGCCGCATGCCATCCCCATGAATGGGAGGATTCCAGCACGCTCTCGCAAAAGCTCTTGGAAAAAAGCTGGAAGCTAAACACGTCCTCCGCCTCGCGATGGAGCTTCATCGTCGGGGACTCCGGAATCGGGCCTCGTCGCCGGCTCACAAGTCCCAGCACTCGTTGGCGTGCAGGAGAAGCGAGGCGTCTGTCTGCGCGCGGGCGATGAAGTCCTTGACCTTGGGATTCTTCCAGGCCTGGACCACGGCCCGCC
>JAGWJU010000026.1 GCA_028865585.1 Elusimicrobiota bacterium
CGACATCGTCATCGGCTCGCGCTACGTTCCCGGAGGGTCGGCCCTCATGTCTTTCTACCGCCTGACGCTCAGCCGCGTCCTCAACGCCCTCACCCGCGCCTTCTACGGGTTCCCGGTGCGAGACGCCTCGGGGGGCATGCGGATCTACAAGTCGTCTCTTCTAAAATCCATTCCGACCTCCAGCCGGGATTTCTCCATCCAGCAAGAGATTCTGGCGCGCGCTTTAAGCTCGGGCGCCAAGGTCAAGGAAATTCCGCTCCAATTTCTTCCCAGAGCCGGTGGTTGCTCCAAGGCTTCGGCGCTCGGTCTGGGTGTGTCTTACCTCAAATTGTTTTTTAGAATAAAGTCCGGAGCGCTCAAGAGCCCCCCATGATTTTTTCGATCGTCATTCCCGCCTACAACGAGGAGCAGTCCGTCGCCGACATCCTCCGGCGAAGCTCGGCCGCGGCCGAGATGATCAAGGCCGCGGGCCTGGGCGTCTCCGACGTCGAGATCATCCTCGTCAACGACGGCTCCTCGGACAAGACCGAG
Organism: Elusimicrobiota bacterium; assembly: GCA_028865585.1. GTDB lineage: Bacteria > Elusimicrobiota > Elusimicrobia > UBA1565 > UBA9628 > JAGWJU01. The sequence goes on from JAGWJU010000026.1 coordinate 532, forward strand.
GCCATCGCGCGGGAATTCAAGGACGCGATCGTTCTCTCCCATCCCCGCAACCGCGGTTACGGCGCCGCGATCAAAACGGGATTTGCCGGAGCGCGCGGCGACCTTCTGGGCTTCCTGGACGCCGACGGCACCTGCGATCCCGACTTCTTCATCGAGCTCATATCGCTTTGCCTAAAGGAAAATCTCGACGTCGCCGTGGGCTCGCGCCTTCACTCCGACGCGCGGATGCCGGCGGTGAGAGTCCTGGGCAACCGCATCTTCCGCGCCCTGGTCAACCTCATCGGCTCCTCGTCGGCCACAGACGTGGCCAGCGGCATGCGCGTCCTGCGCAAAAGCTCCCTGCACCGGCTCTACCCCCTGCCCGACGGGCTCGATTTCACGCCCGCCATGAGCGTGCGGGCCCTCCTCGACGCCCGCTTGCGTCTCAAGGAAATCCCCATGCCCTACGAGGAACGCGTGGGCGAATCAAAGCTCAGCGTGATCAAGGACGGGATGCGCTTTCTGCGCATCATCCTGGAAACATCGATGACCTACCGGCCGCGGTTCTTTTTCGGCACGGCGGCCGCCGTCTTCGCCGCCGCGGCGCTCTGGGCCCTGGCAGCGCCCTGGAGAGGCCCGGAAAGCCCGCTCCTTTATTATCTGCGCAACGACCGCCTCGCGAGTTGGATGCTGTTCCGGTGCGTCTTCGTCAGCTGGTGTCTTTCCTCCGCCGCCTTCCTGGCGGCTTTCGGCTGGACCGCGCAGTCCCTCGTGGGAGCCATCAACGAAGAGGATTCCCCCCCGAAAACCAAGCTCCTCCTGGTTCTGGCCGCGGCGAGCCTGATCCTGGCCCTCGCCTTGAGCCGGCGCATGATTTATTCCTATTTGCTGACCGGATCCATCCCGGAGAACAACTGGATTTTCATCGTGGCGGGAAGCCTTTTCGCCCTTATCGGCATCGAATTCGTCGCTTTCGCGGTCTTGGAGCGCGTGGCGTCCCTGCTTCGGGAAAGAACGCGGCAGGCCGGTTCATGAGCGAAGCCGTCCCGCGGCGATGAAGCTTTCCATCGTCATCCCCTGCTACAACGAGGCCGCGACCATCCTGCAGACGCTGCGGGCCGCGGAGAAAGCGCCGCTCCCTCAAGCCTTCACCGCCCGGGAAATCATCGTGGTCGACGACGCCTCCACCGACGGAACGTGGGAGATCCTGCAGAAGGAGGCCGCCGCGCGGAGCATCGCGGCGCTCGTCCGCCACGAGCGCAACCTGGGCAAGGGCGCGGCCCTGCGCAGCGCCTTCGCGCGCGCATCGGGGGACGCGCTCATCATCCAGGACGCCGATCTGGAGTACGATCCCGCGGAGTACCCGCAAATCTTGGCGCCCATCGCGGAACAAAAAGCCGATGTGGTCTACGGCTCGCGCTTCAGCGGCGCCCGGCCGCACCGCGCCGCCTATTTTTGGCACATGGCCGGCAACCGCTTCCTCACCACTCTCACCAACCTAATCCTAAATCTCAACCTCACCGACATGGAGTCAGGCCACAAAGCGTTCACGAAAGAAGTCCTGCGCTCCATGAACCTGCGGGAGAATCGGTTCGGCTTCGAACCGGAGTTCACCGCCGAGGCCGCGCGGGGCGGGTGGCGCATCTACGAAGTCGGAATCTCCTATTCCGGCCGGACCTACGCGGAAGGGAAAAAGATCAAATGGAAGGATGGCTTGCGCGCCGTTTACTGCCTGTTCAGATACGGACTCTTCAAGGATTGACGGCGAGGATGTGGTACTGCGCTCCCAAAGGCAGCCGCGCAAGCGCGGGCTCGAGAACGCGCAGGCCCGAGAGGACCCTGGGGAAGTAGAATAAAAACCTCGTCGGATAAGGAGCGAGGAACCCCGCGCCGCGCAGGAGTTTGTGGGCCGACACGTGCGAAAGCGGGATGCTGTCCCGATCGAACTCGATGCGCCGCATAACCATGCGCGTCCCCGGATTCCAAGGGTTGTTCTCGAAAAAGCTCAAGTAGGCTCCGGGCGAGAGACGCTCCCGGATGGCGCGCAAGATGCCGTTGCGCTGACCGGGCTCGATGTGGTGAAAAACTCCGTTGACGTAGCAGAGATCGAACACGCCCAAGGTCTCGCCCCCGCCCCAACGGCTGAAGCGGATGCGGCCCGACCCCGCGGCTTTTCTGGCCAGCTCCAAAGGCTTTTCCGCGACGTCGGCCCCGACGATGTCCGAGTCCGGAAAAAACCGGGCGAGAGCGGCGCAGGTCTCCCCCGTGCCGCATCCGAAATCCAAAATCCGGCGCGGGCGAAAGCCCGCGGGCATCCGGTCGGCTAGCTCCCGGATCCGTCCATCAATGAAGAACTCCCTGCTTTCGCCGGAGAGGCGCAGGCCTTTCCCCAGGACTTCGTCGTAGTTCTGCTCGGAGTCGAATTGGCAGGACATCAGGATTTCCGCGGAGAGGCCGGCGATTTCCGGTAGATATAGATTCCGGTGTTGGCGTAGAAAGAGGCGTCGTCGGCCTTGAACCCGAGAATGCTCCACGGCGCGAACGCCTTGATTTCCGTGTAGCGTCCGGCCAGCCACGGCCTCATGGACGCCCGCCCCTCCTCGTCCAGCACCACGTAGCGCGGCGCCTCGTGCGGAGAAAGCGCGGAGGGCTTGTTGAAAATCACGAGGCGATAGCGCGAGTACGGGAAAGGCGGGGTATGCGCGGGCTCGGGATAATTAAGCAGGCCCACGCTCGCGCCCCGGGGCACGTGACCCTCCACCCAGGCCGCAGCCGACAGGCGCGTGGAGGACGGCCCAGAATCCAGAGCCATGTTCCTATAATAGACCAGGCTATGGACTCCGCTCTCCAGCAAAATGATTCCAATCAAAGCCAGCCCGGCCGCCGGCGGCAGATCGTTCGCCAGCCAGTCGGCCGCCAGAACGCACATCGGGCCGATGAGCGCGTAGTAATAGCGCAACACGAACGGGCTGTTGGCAAAGCCCCAAAGCTTAGTGAAAGCGACCCACAAAGATAAAAAAACGACCGCGCTTGAAAGCACCACGAACCGGCGATCCTTGCCGCCCTTGGCCAGCGCCGCGGCGACCGCGCCGACCATGACGAGAGTGAACGCGTCGCCCAAACCAGACGCCCAACCGCGCGCCACGGCCGCTAAGGAGGAGGCGAACCCTGACGTTCCGTGTCCGACGTAAATCGTAAGTTCCCAAGCGAAATCCCGATAAGCCAGCAGGAGGTAGGGGTTCGCCGCCAGGCAAAGGAGCGCGGCGCCGAAGACGGCCTGGCACATCCAGAAAAATTCGCGGCGTCGCCCGTCGGCACCCCGCCCGCCGCCGCCCATGAGCCAAGCCAGCGCCGGAACCACGGCGAAGCAGGCCATGGAAAACTCGGTGCCGGAAGCCAGCCCCACCGCCAGGCCGCAGAGCCAATAATCCCGCCGTGAGCCGCCGCGCAGCGCGGCCAGCCCGTAGCGCAGGGCGGCCAAGCACCAAAAAGCGGCGCAAGGATGCGGCTTAAGAATATGGGAATGCACGGCGACGGCCGGAGTTAAGAGGAACAAGAAGGACGCCAGCAGCCCGGTTTTCCATCCTGACAGCATGCAGCCGATGTCGTAGAGCATCCAGATCGTCAACAGCTGGAAAACGGCCATGAACATCCTGCCGCAGAGATACAGCCGGGCCATCTCGCCGGGATGCGCAAGGTAGTAGGACAGCCCGTGAACAAGGTGAACCGCCCGCACCGCCGACGCCGCGGCCAAGAAGGCGCCCAGCGGGTAGATGAACGCCCCGCCGTAGACGACGTAGAGCGGCTCGAAGTCGAGCTTCCAGGGACGCATCTGGGAGAGGATGATGAAGGATTTTTTTTCGTCGGGATCTTCCGACTGGAGCAAAAAGGAGCGGTAGGAATCCAGAAGCTCCCGCGGCGGATAAGTCCATCCCGGAGCAATCACGGCCACGCCCTTCACGTAGGTGACGGGCTCTTGTCTGGCCATATCCTTGTGGGAAAGCCAAATGTTCTTGTAGAGGTGCTTCCAGGATTTCGCCAGGTTTTGGACGAACTTCGGCGAAGACGTCGAAGCTCCCGGAAAGGCCCGGCCCGCATTCGCGCGCACCGGCAGTCCCCAGCGGATGCCCCACAAAGCGAAAAACAAGCCGGCGGCCAGGGCGGCAAGCCGCCCCCCCGCCTCCCGGCGCCGATCGTCCGGCGCGTCGGCCTTCATCGCTTTTTCGGCGCCGCTCCGAGGCGGTAGACTTTCAAAACCGGGCCGGCGGCCCGGCCGGGCACTGGCTCGAAGCTGGCTTCCAGCGCTGCCTGCGCCTTAAGTTGATGGAAGAACGCCCCCAAATCCGGCGAGCGCTCCGGCGTCGCTCCCATGCTGGAGGTCACGACGTAGCCGACGCCCGCCCGGCGCGCCGCCCGCAAGCCCTTGCTCACGTCCAAAATCGGATCGTCCGCCTGACTCAAAGCCACCTGCATGGGATAGGTGCCCAAAGAGGCGGCCGAGCGTTTGATCCGGTAAATCCAGTAGCCTCCGCCCGGGTGATAATCCGCCATCGCGCGGTAGAGACGCCAGCGCGGGGAGCCGTCCGCCTTAGTACGCTGGGCGAGCTCCTCCGCTTCGCGCTTGGCCATGACCAGGCGCGGGGAGTCATCGGCTTCGTCCAGCAGGAAGACGGCGCCCGCGGGGACGTTTGCGTCGATCCACGCCTGGGATTGCTGGCGCGTGTCCGGAAGCCGCATGGCCCTGTCCATGGCGGCGCAGCGGGCCGCGCCCGGGAATAGCGCCGCGGCGAAAACGAGAGCGGCCAGCCACGGCGGCGAAACCTGGGCCAGATCCTCGAAGCCGGCGGAAGCCATGAAGGCCAGCGCCGGGAAAATGCCCAGCAGGTAGCGCTGCCAGCCGCCGTCGGGGTTGTTCACGAGGAACGGAACGTAGGCCAGGACCGGCAGGGCCAGCGCCGCGGCCAGCTTCCACTCCCTCCGGGCGATGATGACGAAGCCGGCCAGCAGGGCGATTCCGGCCAGGAAGCCCGGCCCGGCGAAATGCCAGACATTGCTGCAGACGGTCTTCAAGATGGCCAGCCGGCTCCACGTTCCCCGCAACGCCAGATCCTTGGATCCGTACATGCTGGTCCATTTCCTAAAGTTGCCGTAGTCCAGAAGAGCATAAGGCGATCCGGCAAGGAACGCGGCGGGAACGCAGACGATGCCCTCAATGAGGTTCCGTAGCGGCTGCCGGCGGCGGGACAACACGTGCGCCAGCGGCAGAGCCAGCGCCGCGGGCAGAACCGTGTACTGGCTTGAAAATGCGAGCCCAAAGAAGGCGCCGCAAAGCCAATGGTCGCGCCGGCGCCCGCCGCGGTAGATTCTCAGGGCGAAAAGCCACGCCAGCGCCGCGAAGAAAAACATCAGGCAATCCGGCTTGCAGGAATGCGAAAGATTGAGAATGACCGGAGAAAACAACAGGAGGATGGTTCCCCATGGCCGGCGCTTCGGCCCGCCCATCTCCTTTTCCAGCGCCCAGAAAACCAGCGCGGCCGAAAGCCCGAACGCGGCCGAAAGCAGACGCCCGATCAGGTAGAAGCCCGTGGGATGCCATGCATAGAGGCCGGCGAAGGCCTCGACGCCGTGGCGCAGCCCGAGCCGCGACCAAACCAAAAAATAGATGCCATAGCAGAAAAATAGGATATAAGGCCACAAGGTCGGATATTTAAAGGCGTAAGGACGCAGGCTTCCGCTCCCGAAGGACAAGGCCAAGTTGACTAGATGAGGCTCGTCCCCGTTGAAGGTGTCGGGCAGACCCCACATGATGCCGGCCAGGCGCAGGGCGACGGCGGCCGCGAACAAGGCGGCGAGGACCCACGCCGCGAACGAAATCCGCCCGTTTTTCATCCCGATTTTACCACAGGAATTCTAGCCTATTCGCCGGGACGCGGCAAAGCCCGCGCGCTTGATTCCTCCGGCTTCTAAAAGCTAGATTTGTCACGATGGCCGTTCACTCGAAGAGCGACAAAGGCCGCAGATCGGGCCCGCTCAAGCCCACCGCCGAATTTTTCGCTCACAAGGCCATCATCTTCTGGCTGCCCATCCTTTACTTCCTCATATCATCCCTTTTCTACCTGCGCACCTACGACTCCGCGCAGGTCAAAATCACCATCATGCAGATGGGCGGCGTCGCCCTCCTGGCCTTGTGGCTCATCCGCCTCACGGAAACGGGCTTCTCGGCCTTCAGCAAGGAAGACATCGTTTGCCTCCTCCCGTTCATCGCCTATCTCGCCGACGGCATCTTTTCCTACATCCACGCCCCTTACCACATGGCGAGCACGGATTTCTTCATCCGCCGCGTCTTCTTCATGCTGGCCGCCTTCGTCGTCATTTACGAGTTCGACTACGACAGCACCGAATGGCTGACCCGCGTCCTCATCTGGACGGCCTGGGTCGCCATCGGCTACGGATTCTGGCAGTTCATCGACGTGAACTTCTTCCCCCCGGGCATCGGCAAGGGCATCGATCCGTTCGTCTGGAGGGGCGCCTTCGGCACGCGCATCTTCTCAACCTACGGGAATCCCAACTTCTTCGCCGACTTCCTGGTCATCATTTTCCCCATCCTCTTCACCCAATACCTGAAGACCAAGCGCAAAAGCCTGTTGCCGCTCATGGCGATGCTGCTCATCGATTTATTCGCCACCAACACCAAAGGCGCCTGGCTGGGCTTCGCGGGCGTGGTCTTCTTCTTCGGCGTCATCGCGTTCACCTACTTCAAGGAGCGGGTCGCCCGATATAAAAAACCGATTTTGGGCGTCGTCGTCTTCGGCGTCCTGGGCCTGGTCGCCTACACCATCAAGGACTTGGACGCGCGCATCGTCTCGGCCAACTTCCGTCTATTCACCTGGGAGGGGACCTGGGAGATGGTCATGACCCAGCCCTGGATCGGCACCGGCATCGGGAGCTTCCCGCCCGTCTATCCCGCCTTTAGGCGCGCGCCCATCTTCCACATCGAGGGCAAGCACAACACGGAAACCGACCACTCCGAGGACGAATACCTGGAGCAGCTCTTCGACAACGGCATCCTGGGCTTCGGCATCTTCATCTGGCTCATCGCGAGTTCCCTCTTCATCGGCTTCAAAGCCCTGGGGCAGCTGACCACGACCTTGACGCTCAAGGACGGCCGCCCGCCGCCGCGCACTTACGATCTGATGGGCTACCTGGTCGCCTTTTTGGGCATGCTGGGGCACAATTTTTTTGACGTCAGCATGCGCTTTGTTTCCTCCGGCGTCTACCTGGGGCTTCTCTCCGGCATGATCGTGAACCTTGCCCGCGGCCACGGCCTCTACGAGCTCCACGGCCTGCGCGAGGCGCAGAGCCCGAAAGCCAAAGCCGCGTCTGAAGAGCAGGCCCCGACGGTTTGGGAAACCCTCTCCGAGTTCCTCATCTGGCCGGCGCGCATCGCCGCCTTCGGAGGCATCGTTTACGTCTCCTTCCTCATCATCACCCAGTTCAACGTCCTGCAGGGCCCCGCCTCCGCGCTCAACATGGCCGGAGACACCCTGCAGTGGTTCCTGTCCTGGGGCGTGCTGCTGGCCTGCGTGGGATACTTGGGCTGGAAGTTCTTCCGGCTCATCCTCCTGGCCCAGAATCCCCTGGCCCCCACCATCATGGTTCTCTGCCTCCTCCCCCTCTACCACTTTTGGGGCCTCTTCGAAGCCAACATCCACCACAACATGGCCATTTTTCTCTCGAAAGAGCAGCACTGGGACGCGGCCATCCACGAGTACTACGAGGCGCACCGGCTCGACCCGAATTTCGTCATGTCGATGTACTTCCTCGGCAACGTCTTCAACGACCGCTTCGACATGAACAAAGTCTACAACCCGACCTGGGGCGACACGAACAACGTCCCGCGGGACGACTTTGAGCGGGCCTTGGCCGCCTACGACGAGGTGAGAAAGCAGGCGCCCAACTACGTGCAGATGCACTACCAGGTCGGCAATCTCTATTTCAAGCGGGCGCAGTGGGCCGCGACCCATGGCCACCCCGAAGAGGTCCGGAAATACCTGGATTTGGCGATGACCCGCTACCGCCTATACGAAGGCCTCGACCCCGTTTACGGTCCGAATTTCCTCCGCATGGGACAAATATACATGATGGAAAAGGATTACCAGGACGCCGCCGACACATATAAGGACTTCCTTCTGGCGCCCAAGGGCCAAGTCGCCCCTTCGCTCATTGAAAACGAATGGCTGCGAAAGACCATCCTCTCCTACCAGGACTACTTCAACGTGCCCGGAATCCCCTACCCCGTCCACCGGCACGAAAACTACGCCGAGGACCCCTCGTGCGTCTCAGCCTTGACGGGCCTGGGAGACGCCGACTACATGCTCGGCAAGATTTCGGAAGCCGAATACGCCTACCTCAAAGCCATCAAGCTCGATCCGAACAAGAAGGATCCGGCCCTGGCGCCGGCCGAGCGCGGCCTCTCGCTCGTCTACAGCAAAGCCAAGGCGGAAGGCCGTCTGCGCCGCGCGCCGCCCCCGAAATCGCCTTCTCCCGACTCCCTGCCCTACACCGGCTATGAGATCATCCCGGCCTCGCATTGACGCCGGGCTCTCCGCTTTCCTCCTTTTCGCCTTGATCTCCCCGGCTCGCGCGGCGGCTTTTCCTCTTAGCGACGGCGAAGTCTTCGGAGCGATGAAAACGGAGATGTCCCGTTCGCTCGCCGATCTCCGCGAAGGCTCCTTCTCGCCGCCCTACTTCATCGCCTACCGCCTCGTTTCCGACTTAAATTTCGAGGCATCGAGTTCTTTCGGCGCTTTAACCGAAAAAGATGAGCGCCGGTCGAGCACCCTCTACGTCGAGGTGCGCTACGGAAGCCGTCGGCTGGACAACACGAACCTTTCGTTCGAGGGCATCAGCGGCCCGGCGCAGGACGATCCGCTGGTCCTGCGCGAAGACCTCTGGCGCATGACCGACCGTGGCTACAAGGACGCCGTCGCGGGGTATCTTGCGAAGAAGGCCGAATACGTTACGCGCTTCAATCCCGATCACCTCGATGACTTCTCCACAGAAACGGCCACCGACGCCGACATCTCTCAGCCTTCGCCCGATTTCGACAAAGCCGCGGCCGTGCGCCTGACCATGGAGCTGAGCGCGGTCTTTAAGTGCTACCCGAACGTCTACGATTCTCAATCATGGATCGAGCTCGACTGGGCGCGGCGCCGGCTTTTGACCAGCGAGGGAACCGAAATCGCCGGCCCTTTCCAAAGCGATCCGGACGTTTTGGAGATCAGCGCCCGGACACGGGCGCCGGACGGCATGGCGCTCGAGCAAAGCCGGACCTGGGTCGCCTCCTCGTTCCCCAAGTTCCCGCCGCTCAAGACGCTGACGGCCGCGGCGGCGGAACTCGCGCGTAATTTAGAGGCCGAGCGCGCCGCTCCCGTTCAACAGCCAACAACGGCTCCCGCCATCCTTGATCCCGAGTTCACGGGCGTGCTTTTCCACGAAGCCATCGGCCATAAGCTCGAAGGCGAACGGCAGCGGGATCCGCGCCAGAACCAAATCTTCAAGGACATGGTGGGTCGGCAGGTCATTCCCTCGTTTCTGAGCGTCATCGACGATCCGACTCTGGCCGAAGACGATGGACAGGTCACGCACGGTTTTTACCGCTACGACGCCGAAGGCGTGCCGGCCCAGCGCGTGGTCTTGGTCGATCACGGCATTCTGCGCAATTTCCTGATGTCGCGCTGGCCGGTCAAAGGATTCCCCGATTCCAACGGCCACGGACGCGCGAACGCCGCCCTGCGCCCCATCGGGCGCATGTCCAATCTCATCATTAGGGCGGCGGACCCCGTGTCCCTGCCCCGATTGAAGAAGCGCCTGCTCGCGCTCATCCGCGACAGCGGCAGGCCCTACGGCTTCTTGCTCGTAGGCGCCTTCGGCGGGGATAACGTCAACTCCATCAGCGCGGCGCAGACCCTGGAGATCCGGCCCAAGCTGGTCTACCGCGTCAGCGCCCGGACCGGGAAGGCGACCTTGGTGCGCGGCGTGGCCATGGTAGGCACGCCGCTCGACGTCTTGAACCGCATCGTCGCGGCTGGAAACGACGAGACGCTCTTCAACGCCTATTTCTGCGGCGCCGA
>JAGWJU010000310.1 GCA_028865585.1 Elusimicrobiota bacterium
ATTACTGCTGGGCCGGACTTACGCCAAGTTGCTTTAGGCCGGACTCGATCGTCCCAGGCACTCCTGAAAGGCCTTGGTTAATGTCGGGTCCGTATTGAGTCGTGGCCCCCACGCTTTGCGCCGGGGCGGCGTGCGCGACCATAGTCGGACGCCGAGTCTCCTGATCTGCGGCCTTCGCGGCTTTGGAAGAATTATCTGCCTGGCTGGGGACGGAAAGGCTGGAGACGGCACCGCCCAGTGCGTCGCCAACTTCATTGGCGCTCTGCAGCGGGTTCGCGGCAGGCTGTTGATCGGCGCTCGGCGATTGGGGGTCGCGCTTCTTCGCGGCGGCTTGAGACCGTGACGCGTGGCAGGCCTCCTGGATTTGCTCGTTTGTTTCGCCCGGGGACGCGCTCTCGGCTGCGCAAGCTGAGGGATTGATCTGGGCGATGCTTTGATCGGCGGAATCCATCAAGAACCCTTCCGCCGCGGAAAAGCCGTCCATGACCGGATCGGCCCATGCTCTCGGTGCCGCCAAGGATATGGCCAGCGCCGCCAGCATCACGCCTTTGAGGTTCATGGTTGGATCCCGTGCTAATTATGGTGGGATATGCGGTTTTGCGCAAGGGGCCAAAGGGCCTACTTATAATTGGGTCTAAAGGCCTAGGACCCTTTTTTTCTTGACAGCCCTGGGCTTTTGGGATATACTTTCCCAGCTATACTATGCGCTGCTCAATCTGGTGTTTTGCCCTTCATATCATTCATTCATAAAATAGAGCGGCAAAGGGGGTATAGCATGACTAAGGAAATGAAGAAAACCGGAACCGCGGGCTTCACGCTCATCGAGTTGATGATCGTGGTTGCCATCATCGGTATCTTGGCGGCCATCGCCATCCCGAAGTTCGCGGACCTCATCCGCGAGTCCAAGGAAGGCGCCACCAAGGGCAACCTGGGCTCCATCCGGTCGGCCATGAGCATCTACTACGGCGATCAGCAGGGAGTGTATCCGACGGCGATCAACTCCTTGACCCAGAACGGCAAGTACCTGACCGCCATCCCGAACGCGCAGACGCCGCCGTATCACAACACGTCTTCGCTCGAAGTGGACGCTTCGGCTCCGACCGACACCGGCGAGTGGTTCTTCGACAACGGCACGACCGACACCAACTACGGAACCGTGCTGGTGGACTGCACGCACACCGACACGGTCGGCAACACCTGGGACACCTATTAATTCCAGGCGTTTCGTAAGGTAAGCGTAGGACAGGGGCTTCCTCGGCGTTCCCGGGGAAGCCCCTCCGATTTTATGAAGAACACAAACATGGCGCGCCAAGAACATGGTTTTACGATCGTCGAACTGATGGTCGTCGTCTTTATTATCGGTCTGCTGGCCGTCATCTCGATCCCGAAGTTCGCGGACTTGGTCAAGGAGTCAAATGAGGGTTCGACCAAGGGAAATTTGGGGGCCATCCGCGCGGCGATGAGCGTTTATTATGGGGACACCTATGGCGCGTATCCCCAACAGATCGCGGATTTGACCATCGGCGGGAAATATCTTGGCTTCACGGTGCCGGCAGCCAAGACTCCTTACTACCACGACAATTCCGCCGCCGAACATGACGCTTCGTCCGTCAACGACATGGGCGGATGGTTCTTCGACAACGTCCCCAGCGACCAAAATTACGGCACGGTGCTCGTTAACTGCACGCATACGGACAGTTCTGGAAGTACTTGGGATGCTTATTGACGCTGCGGTCTTAGCGCTGGGCGCCTGCCTGGGAAGCTTCCTCAACGTCGTGATATTCCGCCTGCCGCGGGAGGAGTCCATCGCCTGGCCGGGTTCGCATTGCCCGCGCTGCGGCGCCGCAATCGCTTTTTACGATAATATTCCCATTTTCAGCTGGATTCTATTGCTGGGCCGCTGCCGGGCGTGCCGCGGGAAAATATCCGTGCGCTATCCGGCTGTGGAGCTTTTGACGGCGCTGGCGTGCTTATCTTTGTGGCTGCGGTGGAGAAATCCCGCATGGGTTTTTGCGGCGAGTTTGGCGACTGCTGGTCTTACGGCTGTTGCCTTCATCGATTGGGACACTTTCCTGATTCCAGATGAGCTTTCCTTGGGGTTGTGCGCCCTTGGAGTTTTGGCGTCTTGCGTCAATCCTCTGCTGGGCTCTGCGGCGCTTTGTGGTCGAGCCGTTGCAAGTCTCGGCGGCGCGGCTTTT
>JAGWJU010000311.1 GCA_028865585.1 Elusimicrobiota bacterium
GAATCATCAAATCAACCGGCGCTCTCGCCGCCAGGCTCGGGGAAACGGGAAAAATGACGTTCTGGAACAAATGGGCCTCTTTGAGCTTTTTGGCGAAAATTTCTCCAAAGTTGTGGTGGCTCGGATCCCAATGCTCGTTTGAAATCCACTCCTTATATCTCTTGTCGCACACGTCTTTCGGCGTCCCGGTGGCCTTGCAATTGCCGTATTCATCGTCGGCCATTGGGCTCATGGCGATGAACGGATACGCCTTCCATTTTTGAGGCGGAGTCCATGCGATCCCCACGCTCAACGGCAGGGCGGACGCTTCCCGCGGCACGCCGGGAACACCCTGAGGATTGACGCTGTAATACGTGCAGCCGGCGCCGAAAAGGATCAGTGCCGCAGGCGTAAAAGCCCGCAAGAAGCGTTTCATGAGGGACGATTCAAGCATAAGAATTGAATAAAGTCAAACCGTCGGGAGAGTGAAATAAAAAGTCGTGCCGTCCTGGGAAGTTTCAAAGCCTATGCTCCCGCCCAGGCGCTCCACGATGGATTTCGCCACGCTCAAGCCCAAGCCCGTGCCCCCCGCCGCGGAGCCCGCCTGAGCAAACTTCTGAAACACGCGGCTTCTGAAATTTTCCGGAATTCCCGGTCCGCGATCCCGAATGGAAATTTTGACGGACGCCTCCAGGGACTCCGAGCGGATTTCGACCGCAGCGCCTTTGGGAGAATGCTTGATCGCGTTGGAAATGAGGTTGGCTAGAACCTGATGAATGCGGGCCCGATCGACTTTCACTCGGATCCCGTTTTGGGGAGGGGACAAAGAGAGGCCGACACCGCGGAGCTGCGCGTAGGCTTGGTGTGAGGAAACGGCCTCCTCGAGCAATTTAGATATGGCCGCCGGCTCCATGTCGAATTCGAGCTGGCCGTATTTCATCTTCTTCATGTTAAGAAAATCCTCGATGAGCCTGAGCATGCGATTGGTGTTGATCTGCGCCATGTTCAGAAGCTCGCGGATATCCTCCGGAAGGCTTTGAGCGGCGCGCTCAATGAGCACGAACGAGCTGTGGATGACGGTCAGGGGATTTCTCAACTCGTGACTGACCATGGAAACGACCTCATCCCGCATCCGCTCAGCGTCTTTCTGCGCCGTGACGTCCCTGGCTCCGGCGTAGATGAGTTCCTGCTTCGCCTCGGCCGCGCTCCAACGCAGCCAGACCACGCCGCCGTCCTTTCGCACGCAACGGCTTTCAAAACCGTCGAGAGCGCGTCCCCTCGCCAGCTCCGCCACCGCCTTGGCCGCAGCCTCCCGATCATCGGGATGGATGATATCCAGGAGGGATTTGCCCCGCAACGCCTCGGGAAGAAACCCCAACGTCTTTTGCCAGGACGGATTAAGCTGGCGAAATCTTCCATCTGCACCCAAAATGCAGAGCATGTCCGCGGAGGTATTAAAGAAGCGGTCCCGCTCTTCCTGGATTTCGCGCAGCCGATCGAAGCTTCGCAGGATGACCAGAACGGCGGCCAGCAGCATGGCGATCGCCGCGAATCCCCCCAAAAGCGCGACAAGTTCGGCCATGGTGCCGAATTCGGCGGCATCTCGGCCTCGAATCAAGAGCAGGCCTCTTTCCTCCAGTTCCATGGCCGCCAGTATTCTCCGAATCTCCGCCATGTTATTTTCACCTTCGCCGCGAGCGATAAGCTTGGCCGCAGCCTGCTCGCCCTTGGCCCGGCGAAGCGCCACGGCCCTATCGGCCGCGGCGAGCCGCAAGGAAACCGCGCGTCTTAGGGCGGCGATCCGGCGACGCTGAACGGCATTGTCCGAAGCCAAGAGGCTTAAAGAGTCGATGCGCCCTGGAATAAGCCGGACCAAAGCGCCGTAGCGCTGGAAATATTCATCCTTTCCCGTAAAGATGTAGTATCGCTGAGCGTCTATCGCTTCTTCCAAACTGACATTAAAATTGTTGACGGCGCCCATCGCGTCATGGGTATGGGATACCCACTTATCGGTGTTTTCAAGCTTGAAGGAACTCCAGATCGCCAAGGCCCCCAGGATGATCAGAAAAATGGCGGCAAGACCGAAACTCGCGCCGATCTGAGCTTTGATGCTGCGCCTAAAATACCCGATCATTCGTCGATTAAACCCGTTTTTTTCCTTATTAGCAACTCTCTCCTGCAGGAAAAAGCCTGCGGGCGCTTGTGCTACA
>JAGWJU010000312.1 GCA_028865585.1 Elusimicrobiota bacterium
TCCCAAAACTTCAGGCCTAGTTGATCCGCCAAGCTTTGAAGCCAATGGGCCTCGATAACTCGCTTCAGCTTTAGAGAATTCATAATTTTTTACCCCCTTGGTGGACTTCAGGCGGGAACTTTCGAGGTGGGCTGGCCGTATATAAAGCATCAGCGGCAACCAGCCCCAGCTATCGACATAACCAGGAATTGATTGCCGCCTTTCCCCGTGCGTGAACACGGGTACATCAGCGGCCTCAAACCTCGGTTGTCGATATGCCTCTCGGTTTATCCGAGTAAGCTTACCGCGCTCTTACGCGCGGTCCCGGGTGAAGCCTAAACTTTTAAGGTCTTTTTATGCTGTTATTCAAGCCTCCTGAATTATTAGGTTCCGAAGAGCCGGTCGCCGGCGTCGCCAAGACCCGGGACGATGTAGCCCACGGAGTTGAGCTTGGCGTCGACCGCGGCGGCGTAGACGGCCACGTCGGGGTGATCCTGGTGCACGCGGCGGATGCCGTCCTTGGCGGCCAGGAGCGAAATCAGGGCGATTTTGCGCGCGCCGTCCATCTTCAGGATGCGCACGGCCTCCGCGGCCGAGCCGCCGGTGGCGAGCATCGGATCGCAGAGGACGACGAAAGATTTATTGAGGTCCTTGGGCAGGCGCACGTAGTAGCGCACGGGGTTGAGCGTCTCCTCGTTGCGGTAAAGGCCGATGTGCCCGATGCGCGCCTCGGGATAAAGGGACAAGGCGCCTTCCATCAAGCCCAGGCCCGCGCGCAAGACCGCGACCAAGGCCACGGGCGCGGCCAGAACCTCGGCCGGGGAGGCCTTGATGGGCGTGAGCACCGAGGTCTTGCGGCTGCCGATTCCCCGCGTCGCCTCGTAGCCCAAAATGGCGCCGGCTTCCTGCATGAGCCTGCGGAACTCGGCCGGGGGCGTGCGCTTGTCGCGCAGGTGCGCGAGCTTGTGCTTGAGAAGCGGGTGGTCGCAGACGACGAGCTTGGGCTGGACCACGCTCAGGATTTGCCCGGCGTGAAAACCCCGGAGACCGAACCCGTGCCGCGCAGGGAGACCCAGTTCCTCGTGGCGAAACCGTCCACGTAGACGTTTCCGCGGATTTTGACCGTGCCGGCTTTTTGCCCGTTCTTGTACACGGGCACGACCGCTTCGACGGGGGCCACGGCGTAGGGGCTGCCCGCGCCCAAAGTCACGTGCGCGACGGAATCCACTTCCACGGGCCCGACCGTGTAAACCTGGGAGGCGTCGGCCAAGCTCGCGCGCCCCTGCAGATAAACGACGACGCGGCCGCCGCCCGGCTCCGCGAAGGCCCGCCCCTCCAAGGTGACGAAGCCCTGCAAATCGACGGCGCCGGACAAGGCTTCGCCCGGCTTGGCCGCGGACGCCGCGCTTTTTTGAGCCGAGGGGGCGGGGCGAGGAAGGCGCAGGGAAAACCGCGCCGCGCCGAGGCCGCCAAACAGGCTTTCGCCCGCGGCGGACGCCGACTCCATCGTAGCGGAACGGGCGGCGGGGGCAAAAGCCAGGACGGGAATCGCGAGCAGCGAAACGGCGAAAACTTTCATTTTCATGCGGGACTTCTCCTTAATTATGCGCTGACGGGATATTTTATCAGCCTCGGCCGCTAGACAGAAGGGCCTTTCGGCCCGAAAAATCGCGGCCTTAGGGCCTAGCGCTTGGAGCGGATTACTGCTGCCACCAGGGCGCCGCGCCGCCGGACGGCCTGGACTCGGAGGGCGCGCTTTGCCCCCGGACCTTCGCCAGAAACTCGGGCGCGCCAAAATCCCGGGACATGGCGGACGCGGCGTTCTTGACGGCCTCGCTCAGGGCCTGCCCGCTCCGCGGCATATCGAAATCGCTCCCGCCGGTCGTGACGCTGCCCGTGAAGCTCTTGCTCCAAACGACGCCGGAGCGGTCCAAGACGTCGAAGTTCAGGCTCACCGCGGTGACGATGCGGCTGATGCCGATGTCGACGGAAGTTTGCTCCTGGTTGAAATGCGGCTCGATGAGCAGGTCATAGCCGGTGAAATCGCCCGGACTTTGCACCGCCGTCACGCTTTGAAAGACTTGGCGGAAGGTGTCCAGGCTCACTTGTTCCAAGTTCTGTCCGAAGGGGTAGAGCCACGCCCCCAAGGGGATGGGCGCGCGGCAGACGTAGGCTTGGTCTTGCGGCGAA
>JAGWJU010000313.1 GCA_028865585.1 Elusimicrobiota bacterium
CTAGATCGATCTAGATCCCATCTGTCTATATCTGTCAGACAGACCCGATTTGGCTATAGCCAGGCTAGCTATAGCGGTATAGCGCTATCCATAGCGCTATCTAGCGCTAGGCCCTATGCCCGCGCGGACCCCAGCCAAGTGTTCTTGAATAGCTCATCTTAAATTCAGAGGAAGACATGAAAAAGCATCTTTTGAGCTTCGCGGCGCTGCTCGGAGCACGAAGTGCGCTCCAACGACGGCTACCGCGCCATCGACCGCGAGAAGTTCCTAAACGGCACCTGGACCTTCGGCGGCAGCTACACGATTCCCAACGGCCTCATGCTGCTGGGCGAGAACAGCATCAGCCTGGTCCTGCACGCCGCGGGCCAGCGCGCCCCCTACGACGTCGTCCGCGTGAACTTCTGGGCTTGGCAGCGGCGGGCTAGACCGGGAAAGCGCGGCGCCGGATGGAGTTGCCGCGTGACCTGAAATTATTGCTTTCAAGATGCGGCAGAGGGTAAAATGGAGGGGTCTTCATCGTCAATCGAGCGAAAACAATCATGCCCCCCTCGCAGAAGGCCGCCGCCGCGCCGGAGCTCTACGTCATCGCCGGTCCCAACGGGGCTGGAAAAACGACATTCGCGACTGAATTCCTGCCTCATTTCGCGAATTGCCGCGAATTTGTAAACGCCGATCTCATCGCGGGCGGCCTCTCCCCGTTCTCACCCAGCGCGGCGGCAATCGAGGCAGGCCGGTTGATGCTTGCCAAAATCGAAGGGCTGGCCGCCCAACGGCACACCTTTGCTTTCGAAACAACCTTGTCCGGCCGCAGCTATCTGGCCTTTTTCCGACGCCTCAAAGCGCACGGGTATCGAATCCATATTATTTTTCTCTGGTTGCCCGGAGTCGATATCGCCATCCGCCGCGTAAAAGAGCGCGTCCAGCGCGGCGGCCATTCGGTCCCGGAGCCCGACATTCGGCGGCGGTTCGACCGGGGAATCCGCAATCTGCTTGGCGATTACCAAGAGCTTGTCGACACGTGGACGCTCTTCGACAATTCGGGCGACCGGCCGCGCCTCGTCGCCTTGTTCAACGGCGCGGCAATCGCCGATATCGACAGCGCCCTATTTGATAAAATCAAAAACAGACTAAAATGAACGGAAAACGCAAACGTCCGCGCATCCCCCCCATCGCCCGCAAAGCGGAGAAAGCCCTGCGCATCGCCGTCGCCAAGACGATCGAGGATCACCGCCGAACCGGAGACCCTATCGTGGTCTGGAAAAACGGACGCGTCGTCACCATCCCCGCCAGCCGGATTCCGCGCTTGAAGCCCGCGCGGCGGCTTAAGAGTTAAGTCGGCCCAGCGCCGAGGCTTCCAGGCCGCTCTTTCCTAAAGTTCTTTTTTCATGGCGTTCCTCCGTTCCCAAGCCTTGTGATAGCGCACTCGAAGGCGGCCTTGACGCGCGCGAACTCGCGGAGCACACTATGCCCATGCGCGCGCTCTTAAGTCAAAAAAGCGCCCCCCTCTTGGCCGCGGCGTGGCTCGCCCTCGCTCTGCCGCTCGCGCCCACGCGCGCCTGGGCCGGCCCCGCGCTCGACAAGGCCGCCCGCGCCGCGGGCTTGAAGCGCTCGGACCCCTTGCCGGTGAAGGTCCAAAAGGTGCTGCGCCTCTTAAACGACGAGCGCTACCTGGGCAAGACCCCCAAGCGCGGCACCTTGCCCCCTCCCTTTAACCGGGCCTACAACTTCGACGCCCTGCGCACGCCCGAGGAAATTTTGGCCCAGCGCCGCGGCGGCTACTGCAACAGCGAGGCGGTCGCCGCGGCCGCGCTCTTGATCCGCGCCGGCGTGCCCGCGCAAGACCTGCGCGTGGTGCAGGCGACCGACGACGGGGACTTGGCGGCTATCTGTCCGCGCGCCGGAGAACCCCGCGCCGCGCACCCCCGAACCGGGGCCAGCGGCCACGTGTTCGTGGCGATCAAGTGGACCGACGGCCGGTGGCGGCTCGTCAACACCGTGGATGAGTCCGAGGACTACGAGTGGGCGCCCTGGTTTCCGCCCGCGCGCGTGCGCGCCTTGATGCGCCAAGGGCCGCTCGCGATTCCCCGCCAAGCCGCGCACAGCGGCCCCTACCAGCCGATGACCGTGGTGCAGTTCTGGCGTCCG